>CAZBCO010000198.1:0-7237 GCA_964490295.1 uncultured Planctomycetota bacterium | reverse complement strand
TTGCCGCTGATCATCCGCCCCCAGAGCTTGGCCTGCTCCCAGAGCAGGTCAGCCCCTTGCCGAAGTTCACCGTCCGCAATAAGTTGCTGGGCTTGTGCCCGGCCGCGATGAAGTGCCATCAGCCGCGTCATGTCCTCGATGCGGGTCTTGGCGTGGCGCTCATAGTCGGGGAAATGGCTTGTGACCTTGCGATGCAGATCAATGGCCCGCTGGCGGTGTTCAAGCATCGCCTTGAGGTCGCCGGCTTCTTCAGCCTCGGTGGCGGCGTGTTCCATGGCATAGGCCCACATCGCCACGTGGTGCATGTTGACTTTTCTGGCGTTGGGCCTTATGGCCGCCTCGAAGGCCTTCTGGTACCAGTCGGCCGCCACCAGGTACGGGCTGCGTCCGTCGTGGGTCTCCCGCACACGCCGGGCAAAATAGCTTGTCCGGGCACCGACCGCGTTGCCGCATCGGTGCGAATAGGTCCACCCCAGTTGCCAGTAGAGCTTCCAGACCGACGGATGGTGCGGGTTGCGCTGGATGCCATTCTTGGCCAGTTCAATCGCTCTTTCGACCCACTTCCAGCCTTCCTCGACGTTGGGGGCGTCGTGTTGCACGTTGTAAGCCAGGTTCCACACCTGAAAGTTGTAGGCTTCGATATCGGTGGGTTGAATCTTGGCGATAAGTTGCACCACGCCGTTATATTCCACCCATTCGCGCCGCTCCTTGAGCATCTGGGCTCGGTCCCACAGCATAATCACCGCGATGGCTCGAAAACTGCCCAGGGCGGTGGTGGTTCCCAATTCGATGAGGCGGGTCCGCGAATCCACATCCGATGGGGTGAGCAGGCCGGAACGCGAGGCATCCACGCCGCTCTGAATCAGAGAGAGGATGCCAAACCGAGGCAATAGCATCGCCACGGCCAGAATCGCCACAAACCAAGGTGTGCGTGCGTCTTTCACTCGAACTCCCTCACGCGGAAGAGCAGATACGCAATGCACAGACACAGAAGGGTGTAGGGAAGGACGTACGCCAAGGCACTGCCTACCGCAGCCCACGGCACGACCCAACCCTGTGTTATGTATTCGGCGGAACTGAATCGGGTGAAACTGGGGGCAAGAAATTCGAGCATCTTCAGGAAAATCGAGTGGAACCACTCCGCGGCGGCTCCCTGCACGCCAACCCGCTCGGCGAGCGATGCGAAGCTGTCCGGCCAAGTCAGCGGATCACCACGAAGCGTCATACGTTCCACCAGAAAGTCTCTGGCCACCCCGGAGAGGGCGACAAATAGGGTGAGCAACACCGCCACCGGGGCCGATAGAAAGGTGGAGGCAGAAACCGCCAATACGGTGAACACCGATAGCTGCAAGAAGATCAGCATCACCGACCGAGCCATGCTGGCTGCGAAGCTGCGAGATTTCAGTACCAGGAAGACGGGGGCGGTTCGGGCCTGATACCCCAGGCGGCGGCCCTTGGGCATGTCCTTGAGTGTGAACAAAACGCCCTGACGTTCATCGATATAGCGACGGTCAAAATGGATGTTGGACGGGGTTCGATTCCGAAGTGTGGTCTGTATCTCGGTGGCCTCGTTCGTCACCGGGTTGCGAAGCTCGACGCTCACCTCGGCCGTGTCCAGAAGGTCCAATCCCTCGGCGTTGATCACCAGGAATTCCGCTTGAATGGTTTGGCGCCCCTCCGGGAGGTCCGAAGGGCGGAAGCCTCGGAGGTGCCAGGTGGGGGCGCGAAATCTATCAAAGAACACGCTGCCGCCGACCGGATATTTCGGCTCGATATGAAGCACATCAAACTGCACCTTGCCGTTGGCCACGGCGGAACGGGGCAGGGCGATCACTTGTTCATACAGGTTGAGCCGCTCGCCCTGGGTCTTGACCGGACGGGTTTCCTGCTCGACAAACGTGAAGCGAACCTGTTGTTCCATATCCTCACCGCCCGGAACCGTGATTCGGAGGGTGACGACCGGAAGCTGGGCCGGTGGGCCAAAACGAGAGGGTTCGTGGAGCAGGGAGTAAACCCGCAGCCGACAATTGACGACCTCTCCGCTGTCCGGGAGGGGATCGGAGATATCGAAGCTCCAGGTATCGCCTTCGGCAAAGGTGTGGCACCAAAGGACCAACTCGCCGAGAGCGACCTCCGCCCGCCCACGGGCCGTGGCGGTGGTTGTCGCTGCTGTGGCGATGCTCACGACCTGGAGTTGCCGCTCATGCAGCTGGACATCCTCGGCACGGACGAAGCCGGTCAAGCCCATTTCACGATCGGCCACGGTGACCTCGTAGCCGTTTTCGGTCTCTGCGTTCGCTTCCAGAAGCTGGCCCTGCTTGAGGTCCACGGTGCGTTGGGCACCTTCGCTCTGGGTTCGAAGCAAGGCAGAGGGAGAGGTCACTTCGAGCGTGTACGAGCCGCCGGCGTAGCTCTTCCGGGCCGACGCGATCCGCGTGACGCCGTAGGTGATCAGGCCGCCGAGAATCAGGAAGACAAGCATCACGGTCAGGAGGCCGAAGATTTTACCCAGCAGCATCTCGGCACGGGTGACGGGCTTGGTGGCAATGGAGTAGATTCGCTTGGTCGTCACATCCTTGGGCAGCGAGGCTCCGCCCAGGAAGGCGGCGGCGGTCAGGCCAAAAAGCATCAAGGCCCCCAAGCACAGCCGCTGAACGATGACCACGCGATCCGCATCGCGGTCGGCGGGCCAGAGGAGGGTGCCGGCGGCAAGCACCAGGGTCAGCAGGGTCATTCCCAGCAAGACCCGACTGCGCAGGGCGTCGCGGATGGACAGGCCGGCCAAGGCCCCGATGCGTCGGACGCCACCCGCAGAAAAAAGCCGACGACCGGAATCCACCAGATCCGGGCCGAGAGTCCTGTGGGGCTTGGGAATATGGTTCGCCACCGTGCTATTCCGCCAATTGCTTCTCGTCGGGCCGCTTGGTATCACCCTCAATAATCCGCATAAACAGCGAACTCAGGGTATCGTAAGGATGCACGATATCCACGTGTTCATGTCCCATCGAGGCCAATAAGGCCAACACCTTGGCTTTCTGCTCCTCGTTCAGCTCACCAAGCGAGATTTGCGTGCGATTCTTCAGCATCAAAAGGTCGTCGAGGGGGCCTTGCATCGCCAGGGTTCCCCGGTGCAGAATGGCAATTCGATCACAGACGTCCTGCACGTCGGGCAAGAGGTGGGTGCAGAGCATCACGGTCTTGCCTTTTTCCTTAAGCCGCAGAATGAGCTGCTTGACCTCAAGCCGCCCGATCGGGTCCAGCCCGGAGGTCGGCTCATCCAGAAAGATCAATTCGGGGTCGTTGATCAGGGCCTGCGCCAGGCCGATACGCCGCGACATGCCCTTGGAAAACCCGCGCAACGGACGTTTTCGGGCGTGTTGCAGGCCAACCAGTTCGATCAGCTCGTCGATACGCCGCCGCCGCTGCGGCCTTGGAATACCGAAAATCCGGCCGTAGAAATCGAGCGTCTCCTCGGCGTTGAGGAAGCGATAAAGATAGGATTCTTCCGGCAGAAACCCGATGCGACTCTTGGTTTCGATATCCCCGGCGGGCCGGCCCAAGACGTGGGCGGCCCCGTCGGTCGGGAAGATCAGGCCCAGAAGCAGCTTGGTGGTGGTGGTTTTTCCGGAGCCGTTAGGCCCCAGCAGCCCGAAAATCTCGCCGCGCCCGACATCCATCGTCAGGTGGTCCAAGGCGAGCACCGTCGGCTTTGCAAAACCGGAATAGAGCTTGGTCAAGCCTTGAGTCCGGATCACAGGCATGTCACTCATGGGCGCTGTGCTCCTCAAAAAGCGTCGCGCAGGAGTTCAATCTCCCAGCGCCGGGCCTGGCCCTCGACGGGCACCATCGACACCACATCGAACCGGCAAAGCCTGTTCTGCAAGCCTTTGGCGACCAGATAGGTCTGGGCCGCCGCCCGAATGCGTCGTTGCTTGGTGGAACCCACCGAGGCCGACGGCGGGGCGAAATCGCTGTCGGAACGAGACTTTACCTCAACAAAACACAAGATATCGCCTTCGGCGGCTATAATATCAATCTCGCCGAGTCTTGTCGAGACATTTCGGGCGATAATGGTATAGCCTTGGGACTTCAGGAAGCGCACCGCCGCTTTTTCGGCCGCGGCTCCCAGTGCCTGGCTGCGAAGGGGCGATGCCAAGGGCCAGTCCGCCAAAGGTTATGACTTGCGAGCGAGCTTCTCCTTGACCCGCGTGGCCTTGCCAACGCGGTCGCGAAGATAGTAGAGCTTGGAACGCCGCACATCACCGCGCCGAACCACCTTGATGGATTCGACGGCCGGTGAATTCATCGGGAAGGTTCGCTCGACACCTTCGCCGCCGACGATTCGGCGCACCGTAAACATTTCTTTCAAGCCGCCGCCTCGGCGGGAGATGACGATGCCGCTGAACACGTGCAGCCGCTGGCGTTCGCCCTCGGTGATGCGCACGCTCACCTCGACGGTGTCGCCGACGGCAAAGTCCACTGCATCGCCCTTCAATTGTTCCTTCTCAATCTGCTTGATCAGATCACTCATTGGGTACACTCCTTTCGTGGTCCCGTGTGTCGAATGGGCGCCGGATATCGGGCCGTCGCCGCTCAGTTCGCTCCAGACTTTGTTCTTGCCTCCAACTTGCTATGGCCCGGTGGTTGCCGCTTAACAAAACCTCCGGCACGCCCATCTCTCGAAAGGTTGCCGGGCGGGTGTAATGCGGGTGATCCAGGCCGCCGCCTCCGGCAAACGAATCCATTTGGGCGGAGTCTTCATGGCCCAGAACACCGGGCAACAACCGGGCCACCGCGTCAATGATCACCAAGGCCGGCAGCTCGCCGCCGGTCAGTACATAATCGCCAATCGATATTTCATCGGGTTGCAGCCCGATGCGTATGCGCTCATCAAAGCCTTCGTAACGCCCGCAGACCAGGATCAGCCGTTCTTCGCCGGCCAATTGCTCTGCCATCGGCTGGCTGAAAGGGCGCCCCTGGGGCGACATAAGAATCAGCCGGCCGTCGGGGCGAGCTTCCCCGCGAATCTGTTCGACGGCGGAAAAGACCGGCCCCGGCATCATCACCATGCCCGGCCCGCCCCCGTAAGGGCGGTCATCGACGCTGCGATGGGCATCGGTGGTGTAGTCCCGCAGGTTGTGCGTATGCACTTCCAGCGCCCGACGCTCCTGGGCGATTCCCAGCATTCCCTCCGTCACATAGGGAGGGAAGAGGTCCGGGAATATGGTGATGACATCGACGCGCAGCATGCATCCACCCCGCCCAAAGTCGAACCGGTGGCTACGTTGTGTAGATGCCCTGGCGCTTGAGGATGCTGGCCACGGTCTCGCTGGGCTTGGCGCCCCGGTCGAGCCAGTACACCACGCGGTCGCGCTTCAAGGTGACCTTGTCCTCGTTCTTCTCGACCAGCGGGTCGTAAGTCCCGACGGTCTCCAAGCTCTTGCCATCGCGGGGCGCGTGGCTGTCAAACACGTCGATGCGATAGAACGGGCGATGGGTTCTGCCCATTCGCTTCAGACGAATCCGAGTTGCCAAAAAATATCCTCCTAGTCCAAAACCTTAGTTGCCCCCAAAGGGCATGCCCATGAAACCACCACCGCCCCGACCGCGCATTCCCTGCTTCATCATCTTTTTCATCTGCTTGAACTCCTTCAGCAGGGCGTTCACGTCCTGAACGGTTGTACCGCTCCCAGATGATACCCGAAGGCGCCGCCTCCCGTCAATGATTTCCGGGTGCATTCGCTCCTCCAGGGTCATCGATTGAATAATGGCCTCCACCCGGGCGAACTCGCCCTCGTCGATTTCCTGGTCGCCGAGCATCTTGCCCAAACCGGGGATTTTGCCCAGTAAATCGCCCAGAGGCCCCATCCGCTTCAATTGCTGAAACTGCTCAAGCATATCGTCCAACGTGAACGAGGCCTTCTGCAGCTTCTTTTGAAAAGCAACCGCTTTTTCTTTGTCGACGGTCTCCTGGGCCTTCTCGACCAGGGAGACCACGTCGCCCATCCCCAGAATCCGGCCGGCCATGCGGTCCGGATAAAACTCTTCGAGGCCGTCGATTTTTTCTCCGACGCCCGCGAACTTGATCGGGCATCCGGTGACCGCGCGGATGGAGAGGGCGGCCCCGCCCCGGGCATCGCCGTCGAGCATCGTCAGAATAACGCCGTCCAGGCCGAGCTGCTTGTTGAACTCATCGGCACTGTTCACCGCGTCCTGGCCGGTCATGGAGTTCGCCACAAGCAACTTCTGGTCGGGCTTGCATTTTTCGGAGATTTTCTGAAGCTCGTCCATCAACAATGCGTCGATGTGCAGGCGGCCGGCGGTATCCAGAATCACCAGGTCACATTCGTTCTTCTCCGCCTGCATCACGCCCATGGCACAGACGCGGGGCGGGGTGAAATCTTCGGTGAAGACGGGCACCCCGATCTGCTCACCCAGCAGTTGGAGCTGCTTGACGCCGGCGGGGCGTTGCAGGTCGGCCGCCACCATCATCGGCTTGCGGCCGTGCTTCTTGGCCAGATTGGCCAGTTTGGCACAGGTGGTGGTCTTACCGCTTCCTTGCAGGCCGAGCATCATCACCACGCCAGGACGGTCGCCCCGGCTCTTGGGCAGTGAAACGTCCGCCTCGCCCATCAAACGCACCAGTTCATCATGAACGATTTTGACGATCTGTTGCGTGGGTTGAATGCTGCGAATAATCTCCTGGCCGACGGCTTTCTCGGTGCAGGTTTTGACAAAATCGCGGGCCACTTTGTAGCTGACGTCAGCTTCGAGGAGCGCCATGCGAATCTGGCGCATGCCTTCCTTGATATTGTCTTCTGTCAGCTTGCCCTGTTTTCGGAACCCGCTGAAGACGCTGTCGAGGGCTTTGGAGATGGAATCAAACATGAGAGTCTCCCGATTGGCCGTGCGGGTTTTCGCTCACACGTTCAATGCAAGCCCCCAGGGCGTTCAGGCGTTCTTCGATACGGTGGTAGCCGCGGTCAATATGATAGATTCGATGCACTTGGGTAAGCCCGCCGGCGGCCATGCCCGCCAGGACCAGGGCCGCACTGGCCCGCAGGTCCGAGGCCATCACTTCGGCGCCGGCCAGGGGTTGGCCGCCTTCGATAATGGAGCTAGGCCCCTCCTTGCGTATTCGGGCGCCCATGCGCGTCAATTCCGGGATATGCATAAAGCGGTCCGGGAAGACCTTGTCGGTCACCACGCTGATGCCGTCCGCGGTGGTCAGCAGGGC
>CAZBCO010000197.1:0-9522 GCA_964490295.1 uncultured Planctomycetota bacterium | reverse complement strand
CTCTTTTTAGCCACGGCGTTATGGTTCGCCGCCGGATGCGGCTCCGAACCGCCTCCCCCCAAGGCCGATATGCCCGTACCGGTCGTCGCCGAGACCGCTACCGTCCGCCCTGTGGCCGATATGGTCAATACCGTCGGACGGGTCGAGGCCGAGAGCGTCTCCACGGTCGGAAGCCAACTCCCCGGTCGCATCGTGCTGATGACCAGAGATGTCGGCGACCTGGTGCCCGGCTTCACCGGCGATAACGCCGAGGCCGCGCTGTTGGCCCGCCTGGACACCGACGCGCTGGAGGCTCAGGCCAAGCGGCTGGAGGCGGAAGTCAAGCTCGCGGCCGCGAACCTGCCCACGCTCAAGTCGGAATATGACCGGCAGCAATCGCTGCTTGAGGCCGGCTCCGGCACCGAGCAACGCCGCGACCAGGCCAAGATGGCCTACGAGGTGGCCCTCGCCCGCGTGGAGGCGGCACGAGCCGCTCACCAGGAAGTGCGGGTCCAAATCCGACAATCCAGCATCACCGCCCCGATGGACGCCGTGGTGGTCAAGAAATTCGCCAACGTCGGCGATGTGGTCAGCCCGATGTTCTCGCCGCAGCTCTACCAGCTCGAATGTATCCGCGACCTGAAAATCCAAGCCATCGTACCCGAACGCGACGTACCACAGGTTCAGGCCCGCAAGGAAGCCGCAATCACCTTCGATGCCCTGCCCGGTCGCCACTACACCGGGCAAATCCACGCCATGATTCCCTCCGGCGACCCGCTCTCGCACAGCTTCACCGCCGAAATCCGCTTTCGCAACCGCACCGAGGCCGGGGAACTGCCCGCGGTGATGCCCCCCAATCTCACGCCCGACGATCTGCTAATCAAACCCGGAATGTTCGCCCGCGTTCAAATCATCAAAGCCCGCAAGCCGGAGGCGGTGGTCGTCCCGCGTCGCTGCATCGTCGAGGAAGGCAAGCGTTCATACGTGTACACCATCGACACCGACTCGCGCGCCCGGAAGGTCGAGGTCGCCACCGGAATCGTCACGGGCACCGAGATCGAGATTATTCAGGGTGTCGAGCCGGGAACCCAACTGGTGGGGCGTGGCATCGAGAACGTGACCCAGGGCCAGCCGGTCCGTGTCATTCCCCGCGACGAGCCCAAACCGTAAGACCGCCAGGGGACGTTATGACGCCTGCACCCAACGCCACGAACGGAAGCCGCCCCGGCCTGTTTGACTTCGTCGTCCGCCGGCCCATCCTCTTCAGCGTCCTCTTCGTGGCCATCCTGATGGGCGGCGTGTTTGCCTTTTTCCAACTCAAGGTCGATTTGCTGCCCACCGTCAACTTGCCCAATGTCTCCGTGGTGGTCATCAATCCGGGGATGAGTGCGAGCGATATCGAGCAGCGCATCACACGGAAGCTGGAGCGGGCTTTCAGCGACCTTGAAGGCCTGGAGCACATCCGCTCCGTCTCGCGCGAGGGCCTGGCCGATATCCTGGTCGAGTTCAAGTATGGCGCCCTGGACATCGATACCGCGGCCATCGAGGTGCAACGGCGCATCAACGAGGTGCGCGACGAGCTGCCGGCCTCCATCGAGGAGCCGATGGTCCGCAAGATCGACCCGGCCACGCGGCCGATTATGACGCTGACGCTGTCCGCCGAAGCCCTGGGCCTGCGCGACCTTCGTGAGTTCGCCGAGAACCGCATCAAGCGCCCCATCGAGACCATCGACGGCGTCGCTGCGGTGCTGGTCAACGGCGGCCTGCTCCGCCAGATCAACGTGAACATCGACCGCGACAAGCTGGCCTCCTACGGGCTGTCGATGGACCACGTTTGGCAGACGCTGAAGCACAACAACGCGAACATTCCGGCGGGCGAGCTGAAGCCGCCGGACGCCGCCTTCTCGACGGTCGCCCGTGTCATCGCCCAGTACGAGACCATCGACCAGATTCGCTCCACCGTGATTGCGACCCTCAACGGCGCGCCGATTACCGTGGGCGACGTCGCCGACGTGATCGACGGTCACAAAGAGCCGCGCGGCTACGCCACGCTCAACGGCGCCCCGGCCGTGACGCTCGATGTGAAGAAGCAAGCCGGGACCAACACGGTGGAGATTTCCGGCAATGTCCACGACCAGGTCGAGGCCCTGCGGGCCACGCTGCCGCCGGGGATGACGCTGATCATCGCCCGGGACGACGCGGCGTTCATCACCAAGGCCATTGAGGGCATCCAGGGTGCGGCATGGCAGGGATTTGCCCTCGCCTTCATCGCCCTCTTTCTGTTGCTGGGCACGGTACGCCCGTCGGCGGTAATCACCCTCTGCGTCCCGGTCTCCATTGTCGGCACTTTTCTGGTAATGTGGCTGGGCGGGATGACCATCAACATGGTCACGCTCTACGCCCTGACCATCTCCATCGGCGTGAACTTCGACGCCTCGGTGGTGGTGCTGGAAAACATCTTCCGGCACATGCAGGAGGGCAAGAGCCGTCTGGCGGCCGCGGCGGCCGGGGTGCGTGAGATGGCCGCTCCGCTCTTTGCCTCGACGCTCACCAATGTGATCGTGTTCCTCCCGCTGACCCAGCTTCAGGGCTACATCGGCGAGCTGATGCGGGCCATGGCCCTGACCGCGATTTTCGCCCAGGTGATGGCCCTGCCCGTCGCCCTGTTCGTCACCTCCAACCTGACACCCCGTCTCATCCCCCAAGCCCCGGAAGGCGTCACCCGCATCCCGGTGCTCAAGTGGCTGGCCCGGCTGACCACGGGGCTGCTGGCGGTTCTGAGCGAGCGGTATGCCCGCGTACTAAGCTGGTGTCTGCATCGGCCCGGCAAGGTGGCGGCCCTGATTTTTCTGGGCTTCTTTCTGTCGCTCGGCCTGGTGCCGTTCATCGGTGTCGAGTTCATGCCCCGTACCGACCAGAACGCCTATTTTATCGATGCTGAGACGCCGGTGGATGCCACGCTGGCCGAGACCCGTTCCGTGGCCGCCGATATCCAGCGGGTGCTTGACCGCCACGGCGACTCCATCGAATACTCGGTGATCAACCTCGGCGGCGATGAGCCGACCAGTCCCCCGCCCAACCGGATGGCCATCAGCCTCAAGCTCAGGCCGCTCGGCGAGCGGGCGTTGACCGCCATCGATTCCGGCCACGCGGCGACCGACCTGATCAGCCGCCTGCGACAGGAACTCCGGGCCGAGGTCCCCGGCATTCGGCATATCCAGTTCGTTCAACCCGCCCCCTGGTGGGGTTCCGCCGGCGCCCCCGTCGAGATCAAGCTGCTGGGCTACGACTGGGACCTTCTGAACACCACCGCCGACGCGTTTGTCCGCTCCCTCGAACCGCTGCCGGGGGTGTTCGACGTGCAGAAGAACACCCGACCGGGCCGCACCGAGTACCAATGCTTCCCGCATCAGACCAAGATGAACGCCCTCGGCCTGCAATCCGGCCAACTGGCCGAGACGCTGCGCCTGGCGATTCACGGCGGCGATGCCTCGCATTATCGGACCGAGCTGCGCGAGCCGGCCTTGTTCCGCGACCGCGACGTCCACGTCGTAACCCGCTACGCGGAGCGGTTCCGCGAGAGCCTCGACGCCCTGCGGCGGGCCAGAGTGCTCACCCCCTCCGGCCAGACCGTGGACCTGGGTACGGTGGCCGAAATCCGACGCACCGAAGGCCCCGGCTTCATCTCCAAAGAAGACAAGCGTCACGCCGTCACCGTGCTGGTTCAGACCTCGGACGAGCCGTTGAACGAGCTGGTGTTCCAGCGCGTGCTGCCTGCCGTAGGACGGGTGGAGGTGCCCGCCGGCATCGAGATGACGATGGGCGGCGAGGTCACCCGGATGAACGACCAGTTCGTGGGGATGTCGATCGGCTTCGGCATCGCGTTCCTCTTTGTCTTCTTTGTGCTCGCAGGGCAGTTCGAGTCACTGCTCCAGCCGCTGCTGATGCTGGCCGCCATTCCGGTGATGATGGTCGGCGTGTTCGCCGCCTTGCTGCTGACCGGCCACACGTTGAACACCACCTCCGGCAACGGCATCTTCGCGTTGATGGGCGTGGTGGTTAACGCCTCGGTGATCATCATCGACTCCATCAACCAACTGCGCCGCGAGGGGATGCCGATGACCGAAGCTCTGGTTGCCGCCGGAAAGCGGCGTCTGCGGCCCATCCTGCTCACCGTCTCCACCACCTTCTTCGCGATGCTCCCGATGGCCCTGTCCCAGGCGGAAGGGGCCGACGTGTACAAGCCGCTGGCCATCGCCTTTATGGGCGGCCTTGTGACATCAACCGTTCTCACCCTGATTCTCATCCCCGTGCTTTACCGCCTGCTCGTCCGCGAACGCCCCGGCGACTGATCGGTCCGGAACCCCTCTGCGAAGAATTCTTCTTCTATTCAAGTGCGAATACCTCGCTTGGGGGTTGCGAAATGTGGCGGGTTGGTGCATAATGTCGGCCCGTTCGGGGCCATAGCTCAACTGGGAGAGCGCGGCCTTTGCAAGGCCGAGGTTAGGGGTTCGAGCCCCCTTGGCTCCATCCTCCGGGGCGTCTGTGCCGGACGCCCCGCTCCCCGCCCGGCCCGCAACCCTCTGAAAATCGTTTTGCGGCTTGACACAAGGGCAGGAAGGTCTATAATTGCGGCGTCTGGGGCACTTGGACAGCTCCGCGTGTGGCGGGGCGCAAGGCCCTTGGTCTTTGTTTCGCCGGAAGGGTGCGGTGGCCTGACGCAAAGGCGCCCGATGCACCAGCTCGGCGGCAGGAGGAATCGTGGCGATTGTCACCATGCGTGAGCTGCTGGAGGCGGGTGTTCATTACGGGCACCACACCAGCCGCTGGAACCCGAAGATGAAGCCGTATATCTACAAGCGGCGTCATTCCATTCACATCATTGATCTGCGCGAGACGGTGCGCGGGCTGGTCCGCGCCTACCGGCTGCTGTCGGCCCTGAGCGAACAGGGTGGCGAGGTGGTGGTGGTGGGCACGAAGAAGTCCGCCGAGGACGCCGTGGCCGAGCAGGCCGGCCGCGCCAACGTGCATTACGTGTCGGAACGCTGGCTGGGCGGAACGCTCACCAACTTCGACGTGGTGATGGGCCGGGTCAAGCGCCTGGACGAACTGGAAGCGATGAACGAGTCCGGCGAGATCGAAGCCAAGGGCAAGAAGTACGCTTCGGTGTTGCGGCGCGAGATGGCCAAGCTGCAGAAGAACCTGGGCGGCATCCGCTACATGACACGGCTGCCGGACGCGATGGTGGTGATCGACCCGCGCCGCGAGAAGAGCGCGATGCGCGAAGCGATGCAAATCCAGATTCCGATCATCACGTTCCAGGATACCGATTCCGACCCGGACGACGGCGACATCGTGATTCCGGGTAACGACGACGCGATGCGGTCGGTCCGGCTGATCTGCTCGAAGCTGATGGACGCGATTCTGGAAGGCCGTTCCCGCGCGCCGATGACCGATGAAGAGGCTCAGTCGGTGACGCCCAAGCAGGCCAAACCCGTAGCCAAACCGGCCCCCCAGGCGGCTCCGAAGGTCGAAGCGGCCGAGACCGGTTCCAGCCCGGCCGGCACAGAGGCAGCGGAAGCCACCGCGTAAGTTGACGATGCAATCCGGGGCAACCCGGCACAACCTAACCTGAATGATGGAGTTTCAAGCATGGCACAAGTTACCGCAGCGATGGTCAAAGAATTACGTGGCATGACCAACCTGGCAATGATGGAATGCAAGACCGCCCTGGTCGAGGCCGATGGCGATATGGACAAGGCCGTCGAAATCCTGCGCAAGCGCGGGGCGATCAAGTCGGCCAAGCGGCAGAACAAAGAAGCCGCCGAAGGCTGCATCGAGTGCTACCTCCACACCAACGGCAAGCTGGCCGCCCTGGTCGAGCTGCGCTGCGAGACCGATTTTGTGGCCCGCAACGAGGACTTCCATCGGCTGGCCAAGGACATCTGCATGCACGTGGCCGCGATGGAGCCGCAGTTCCTTGACAGCTCCAGCGTGGACGAGAAGACGCTGGCCCAGGAAAAGGCCATCTACGCCGACCAAGTCCAGGGCAAGCCGGAAAACATCGTGGAGAAAATCCTCGAAGGCAAGCTCAAGGACTTCTACAAGCGCACCTGCCTGCTGGATCAGCCCTTCGTTAAGGACGACAGCAAGACGATCCGCGACCTGCTGGCCGAGCAGATTCATAAGATGGGCGAGAACATCTACATCGCCCGCTACCAGCGTCTGGAACTTGGGGGCCAATAGGTCGATGAACGGCTCCGCCTACAAGCGCGTTCTGCTCAAAATCAGCGGCGAGAGCCTGTGCCATGACGGCGGCCAGGGCATCGACCCGGTGGCCGTGACCGCGACGGCACAAGAGATCAAGGCGGCCTCGGACACCGGGGTGCAACTCGGCCTGGTGATCGGCGGCGGAAACATCTGCCGCGGCCAGATCCTCGCCAAGGCGGGTCTGGAACGCACGGTCTGCGATCACATGGGCATGCTGGCCACGGTCATCAACGCCCTGGCGATGCAGGACGCACTGGAGAACCTGGGCCTCGAAGTCCGCGTTCAAACCGCGATTACGATGGCCGACGTCGCCGAGCCGTATATCCGGCGACGCGCCATCGCCCATCTCGAATGCGGCAAGATCGTCATCTTCGCGGCCGGCACCGGCAACCCGTTCTTCTCGACCGATACCGCGGCGGTCCTGCGGGCGCGCGAGGTGGGGGCCAATATCCTGATGAAGGCCACCAAGGTCGACGGCGTCTATGACGCCGACCCGGTAACGCACCCCGAAGCCACGCGGTTCAAGAGTCTGACGGCTCGCGAGGCCCTGGACAAGAACCTCCGCGTGATGGACATGACCGCGCTGACCATGGCCATCGATGGGGCCTTGCCCATCCTGGTGTTCAACCTGCGGCGCGAAGGCAACGTCCGGCGCGCGGTTACCGGCGAGAACATCGGTACGCTGGTCCGTTGATTGGGACAGGAGACAAGTCATGCCCTACGATGATATCATGCTGGAAGCCGAAGATCGGATGGAGAAGTCGCTGCACTTTCTGGAAGAAGAATACAACAAGTTGCGGGGCAGCAGGGCCTCGACCGGCCTGGTCGAAAACATCAAGGCCAACTGCTACGGCACCCCCACCCCGCTGAAACAAGTGGCGACCATCGCGGTGCCGGAGCCGATGCAACTGGTCATTCGCCCTTACGACGTCAGCCAGCTCGGAGCGATTGAGAAGGCCATCCTTGCCTCGGATATCGGCATCACCCCCAGCAACGACGGCAAGATGATTCGGTTGAACATGCCGCCGTTGAGCGAAGAGCGCCGCCGCCAACTGGTCAACCAGACCCGGCAGATGGCCGAAGAAGCGCGCATCGCCGTACGCAACGAGCGGCGGGACGCGATCAAAGCCGCCGAGAAGGAACAAAAGGCCTCGGAGATGACCGAGGACGACCTCAAGCTCTTTAAGGATGAAATCCAGGAGCTGACCGATAAATACATCAAGAAGGTCGACGATCTCTGTAACGCCAAATCCGAAGGCCTGATGCAGGTATAAGCCATATGCCCCGGTGCCGGCGGCCTCCCGACGGAGAGCGGCGGCTCGGCTTGAAAAATATAAGCCCGGCGAACCATCGCCCGCCTGCGACGTTCAGAGCGATGGAGCGATGCTGTTTTACAATTTGAACGAAACACCCCTTGTGGGGGCTTAGCTCAGTCGGTAGAGCAACTGCCTTTTAAGCAGTAGGTCGCAGGTTCGAGCCCTGCAGCCCTCACCATTCCACCCCCAGCATAAGCCTTTGGCCCGCCGTCGGTTATGCTCATACTCTCGGCCCCCGCCGAAACGCCGCGCAACATATGCGCAAAGTCCGCACCAGGGAGCCGGTGGATATTTCGGTTTCCCAAGCTCGGCTTCTTAAGCGGCTTCGATGGTGAACAAGTCCTGCCCGTTGGACGGTACGCCGAGGGTGACCACCAACACCGCCGACGCGATGGCCGGATCGGTATGGGAGAGGGCCTCCTTGACGCCCGGTTCCAACACGCGAAACCGATTGAGGATTTCGTTGCAGACGCGGCCACTGGGGCCGCAGACCCTGAGCCTCTCATTGGATGCGGTCAGGCTGTAATCATTCAACGCCAGATCAAGCCGCCAGCTAATGGCTACCCCCATCGCTACCCCTCCATAAACCCCACGTTCCGGAACGATGCGATTGTAGATCGAAGCCTTGGGGATGCAAGCGAAATCTTCGTCTTTTTTCTGTGGGGCCGTGACGAGAATCCGGTGAGGTTCAGAGCGGGCTTATGGGTTGACGGGTTTGATGGAGGTGAAATAACTGCGTACCAGCTCGATATGGCCGGGCGGAATCAGGCCGCGTTCGATCTGCTGCTCGGCGGCCCTGGCCGCTCCCTCGTAACCGGCTACGGCCGCCTGCCCGCTCCCGGCCGCCGGGGAGTAGAGAATGCCGGCCAGAGGTTCGGTCGCGTCACCCGGTTCACGGGCCCTGGGGGCCAACTCCACCCACTCTTCGTCGCCGCTCAGGTCAGCGGTCGGCGGGGCCGAGCCTGTCTGAGCCGGGTCGGCGGTGCGCAGCATGGCCCGCTTCGCCTCGGCCAGAGCCTGCATCTCTCCGGACATCCGGCCCTCTTCGTCGAGAGCCTCCTGCAACTTGGCGAGTTCTTCTTCGATCCCCCGCAGCAGCCGTCCGGCCTCCTCGCCGCCGCGCGTCAGCTCCTCGGCTCCGCGGCGGATAGCCTCCTTCAGGGCCTCTCCACCGGCGGACGGGGCCATCAGTTCCGCAAGCTTTCGGAGTTGTTCGCCCAATTCCAAGTGCCGAGCATCGGATGAAGCCCCCTGCTCTAATTCCTCTCGGATACGCATCACCTGAACGCGCAAGGCTCCCAACGGGTCGCGGGATGTTGACTCGTTGGAGCGGCCCAACGGCTCCGTCGCCGCTGCCACGGCGTGACGAACGCGGCGTGCCTCGGCGGCGGCTTCGACGCGGGCGGTCACTTCGCGGTCCATCCGCCCCAGAAGGTCGAGAGAAGGCAGCCAGATAACGATATTAAAAAGAATAATCAGCGGCAATATCAGCCGAGCAGGCCAGTTGGCGGCCAGGGGGAACAGCTCGGAAACTTGCCGATGCTGCATCCGGGCCGCCAGGTCTCGGCCAATGGCGGCTCCCCATGGCGTATCCACACCGAGCTGAACCGCGCTGACCATGCGGTCGCTCAGCCCCAGCCGCTGGTCCACCACCCTGGCAGCCTCAACCCGCGTCGGTGCTCGAACCGCGGTCCACACCAGAGCGGTTACTACGCCGGCCAGGACCAGCCAAGCACCGGTCAGGTAGAGGCCGATGTTGAGGTAGATCAGGCGATCCAGAGCAGCGAGCAGCGTCGCCCCGGCCAGCGCCCACATCGTACAGGCCGCCATCCGGTTCACCAAGACCGTCCAGGTCAGTCGTATCTGCAATTTGCGAACGGTCGCGTCCAGCATCGTCAACGCTCCAAACCTCTTCTCTATAGAACGATTGTCGCTCGAAGTGGTTCACATATCAAGA
>CAZBCO010000196.1:0-3323 GCA_964490295.1 uncultured Planctomycetota bacterium | reverse complement strand
GATGGGCTTTTGCGGCATCGTGTCCCGCTTCGCCTCGCTTGACGATGGGCTTATGTAGCAAAAAGCATGCCAGAAATCGGAGCTAGTTCGGATATTTTTACAAAGGCTTTCAATTTAATGACTTAGAGTGTATCTCGGCGCTTTGGCAGGATGGTGATAAGGCGACCATGTTGTTTTTTATAGACTCATAAAAATCGACTATTTAGCTAAGGGCTTCAATATCAATGGTTTACGGCGTTGCAAAAAAAGGACACTGTTTTGGTGCCTGAAAGCATCAAAACGGTGCCCGAAGCTGAGCTATAGCCTGTTTCCATGATGCCCCTTGCAAGCGAAGCAGGAGGGGTGATGTTGCTTTTTTGAGCGGGTTACGGTGCTCCCCGTGTCATGTCTGGCGGTTGGATTGTGAGACGTGGGCGATTTATGCGGAGGGGTCAAAGACGTGGAGATAATCCCAGCCGATGAGCACCCGGTTACCTGCCAGTGCGGGGGCGCAGCTTGCTGGTGAGAGGTGCTTTCCTGCATCATAGTGCCAGAGCTCGGCTCCGTCGTGCGTTGAAAGGGCCAGGAATTGGCCATTGGCGGCAAGAATATACAGAACTTCGCCGGCCACCAAGGGCGGGCCTTCCAGGCGGTCGCGCGTGCGACGCTTCCAGACCCGCTGGCCGGTGCGTGCGTTAATCGCATACACACAGCCATCGGGAGCTCCAAAATAGATGCGGCCCTTGGCATAGGCCGGTCGCGATTCAATCGCGCTGCTGGCTTCGTGATAGACCGGCTCGCCTTCGGGTTGGAAGCCCCATTGGGAGATCAACGTTTTGGCCGAGACGGCATGAAGCACGGAGCGACCGGTGCCGTAGAGCAGGAGTTCTCCGCCGACGATCGGCCCGGAGGTCAGCTCCGCGTCCAAGGCGACGCAGCCGTCCACAGACCCTGTGGAAAGCCTCAGACGACGGATTTCGTTCTGGCAGGGGATAAAGACGAAGTCTCCGAAGGCGCACGCGCCGGTATGATGCCTGGGGTTGAAGCCGGTGTAGGTGACTCCGGAGACGCGGCCATCTTCTTCGCGCAAGACGGCGAGGCGCTGGTCGCAGATGAACACCCGCCCCTTGGCGCATAAGGCGCAACCCCGGCCCGGCGATTCGGAGGATTCCTTGGCCTGTGTCAGGCGTGAGCTCCAGATTCGCTCTCCGGTGAGCAGGTCGAGGCACAGCACGGCGGCGGAGGTGCCCGCGATGACGCGGCCGTTGGAGATGGTGGGCGCTCCGGTGACGAAGTCGGTCTGCTCGTAAGTCCAGAGGCAACGGCGGGCCTCGACGTCCACCGCCACCAGCCGCCCGCTTCGGTCGGCGAAGACCACGATGGAGCCGGAGCTGACAATGCTGCCGTCGAGCCATCCGGACCCGGTGAAGCGCCAGCCCAATTCGAGGGGCGGAGCGACGGTGGTGGGGTGCGACCCCAAGCGGCTCCTGCTGCCTCCGGCGGTCTCCCAGAACGTTGAGAACGGGAGGTTTGAAGCCTCTTCCGGCACAGAATCTGTTCGCGGGCCGCTCACTTTGGGTTCCTCCATAGTCACCGGCCGATGCCCGTGACGTGTTATGTTTCCTGCCCCCTGTCGGCGGCCGCCAAGGCCCTCGTCAGGCGAGGGTCGGGCCGTCGTTTTCACTTGCCTCCGAATGGCCTGCGCCGCTGCATACGTGGTTCAAAACGTCATCCTCGACAAAGATCGGGGCCTCGGTTCGCACCGCGATGGCGACGGCATCGGAGGGCCGCGAGTCAATCTCGATTTGCTCTCCGTTGCGTTGAATCACCAGCTTGGCGTAGAAGGTGTTGCTGTGCAGCGAACAGACCACGACTCGCTCCAGTTGGGCTCCCATGCCTTGAATCACATTGGCCAGCAGGTCGTGGGTCAAAGGTCGGGGCGTCTGAATTTCGCGGATGGTTCGGTCAATGGCGGCGGCTTCGACGATACCAATCAGGATCGGGAAGGTGCGCGTACCGCCCTTCTCCCGGAGCCAGATGACTTGATAGTCACTGGTCTCGGTGATCAATATCTTCGAAAGCTCCATCTGAACCATAAGAAACGCCCCAAAAGTCTTTCCTTATTATATTTCAGGGGCGCTGGAAGTCAATTGTTTCTCGACGCCGGGCCTTCTTCTGCTTAAAATAAAGGCATGGGCGATTTTCGATATCAGCTTCTCTGCGGGATGTTTTGTCTGGCGGCGGCCGTCGGGCCGGCGGTGGCGGGCGAGCCTGTGGGCCGGCTGTTGGCTCTGGTTGAGAAGCGGGCGGTAACGCAGCGCGACGTGGCGCAGCGCCTGACGCTCGGCGGGGTCGAACCCCAAGGGGCCACACGGGAGCGTTGGCAAAAAGCGTTGATCGAAGCCATAGATCACCAGGTGCTTCTGGTGGCGGCCTTGAGGAGCCGTACCTATATCGCCGAGTCCGAAGTCGAAACGGCGATGCGAGGCCTGAGGTCAGGCCCCAGGGCCGCCGAATACGAGCGTGAGATTAAGGTTCTGGGCCTGTCTGAAAAGGCGGAACGGGAACGGCTGCGCGAGCAACTGTTGCTGGAGCGTTGGCTGGCGGAGCAGTTGGCGGCCAAGCTGTTTGTGCCGCCCGGCGAGGTGCGCCGCTGGTACGACGAGCATCGGGCCGAACTGGCCGAGCCGGAAGCGCGCGTGGCGCGGGTGCTGACGCTGAGGATATCGCCCCAGCGGGATGAAGCGGCGGCCCGAGAACAAATGGCCAAGCTCTGCGAGCAAATCCGCGATGGGGTGCCGTTTGCCGACGCGGCCAAGACGCATTCGGAAGACCCCTGGGGGGCGAGGGGAGGGCTGCTCGACCCGATCAAGCGGGGCGACTCAGGCAGTATCTTCGCGGCGGAAGTGTTCAAGCTCCGAAAGGTGGGGGACCGGTCGGAGGTTTTTAAGAGCGAACTGGGCCTGCACGTGGTCGAGCTTGAGGCGATTCGCCCCGGTCGCCTGCCTGCCTTTGAGGAGGTACAGGAACAGATTCTTGCTCGGTTGCGCGGTGTGTTGCGGGCCAAGCATCTGGCACGATTGGCCGAGGATTGGCGACGTAAGATGACCGTGCGAGTCTTCTGGGATCAACTGCCAGGCAAGCCTTCGACAGAATAGACGCGGCCGATGCCCGGCAAAAGGCGGTCACGCACCGCAGGTCAGGGCCAACTGGTTGGCGTCATCCACGAAAAGAATCCGCTCGCCGGACGCGATCCAGCGTTCCACAACCTTCTGAGCTTCGTTCGGGGTTGAACAACCACGCATCGTGCGGATGTCCATGGTGCCCTTCGGCAGGGTGCTCAA
>CAZBCO010000195.1:0-38519 GCA_964490295.1 uncultured Planctomycetota bacterium | reverse complement strand
GATCTGGTTGCCGCAGTCGTTGACCCAGTATTCGGTGGCGACCTCGAACCCGACGAAGCGCATGATGTTGGCCAACACATCGCCGAGCGCGGCCTGGCGGCCGTGCGCCACGGAGAGCGGCCCGGTGGGGTTGGCCGAGGCGAACTCGATCTGCACCTTGTGGCGTCGGCCGATATCCGACCGCCCGTAGCGCGGGCCGTCGCTCAGAATCCGACGTAACAGGTCCACCCAATAGCGGCGGACCAGGGTGATGTTGATAAAGCCGGGGCCGGCCACCTCCACGCGCTCGATGACGTTACGAAGCCCGTCGTTGGCGTCGCGCAGCGCCTGGGCGACCAGCTCGGCCAGCTCGCGCGGGTTGCGGCGCAGGGGCTTGGCCAGCCGCATGGCGACGGGGGAGGTCAGGTCGCCGCGGCCACTGCTGCCGTAGTCCACCAGACACAGGCTCTCCAGCTCGGCGGGGTCCACACCCGGCAGGTTCCGGATGGCGTTGCAAATGACAGCGCTGATTTTCTCGCGTATGGGCACAGGATTCCTATCGATCGGAAGGTTTGGCGGGCGCCCAGGCCACCTTCGGCGCATCGCCCCACAACAATTCAAGGTCATAAAACGCCCGGGATTCGGGGTCAAACAGATGCACCACCACATCCACCAGGTCCAACAACACCCACGAGCTCCCCGGCTCGCCTTCGAGTCGGGGGGTGGTGGTGCCCGGCTGGCGGCAGGTGTTCAGGATACGCCGCTGGACCGCGGTGAGCTGGCGCCGGTTGTCGCCGGTGCAGATCACAAAATAGTCCGTAATGTCCGACAGTTTCCGCACGTCGAGGATGGTGATCTCCGTCGCCTTCAACTCATCCGCAATGCGAGCGGCCTGCTTCGCCAGTTCTCTGGATGTGATGTTGACTCTCCGCTTAAAGTGCGCCATTGGGCTTCTCGCGACGTCGGATTTTACCGCTCCCCGCGCAGGGTGTCAAGGAAAGGTGGAATCGTTCCCCGGCACTCCGGACAGGAAACCGGCGCTTCCCGCCGCATTTGTCGGCTTGACCGGGCCATCGCCGGATGGTACCATGCGTTTGTAGGAATCTGAACGGGGAAACATGATGATGCGTAGAATCTGTTTAGGCTTGATGATCGCAGCGCTCTTCAGTGGGGGCTGTGCCTTCACCAATCCGGACAATACGCCGCTGTTGACCGGCTTGGATCAGGTCATCACGCCCGAAACCACGGGCGGCAAAGCCCTGTGGTCGCCGCTGACGGTGCCCCTGGGTTTGGCCTCCGGGGCCTTGGACATCGCCGTGGTGCATCCGCTCCAAGCTCTGGGATTTGCAGGAGAAGATACCTACCGCGTGCTGTGGGCGAAGCCCACCGGCTCGTTTGCTGCCCAGGCGTTCAAAGCGGTGCCCAAGGCCGCTCTGACTCCGGTGGCGTTTGCCTTCTACTGGGTGGGCGAAAGTCTTTTTGATCTCCGGCCTTCAAGGACATCAGAACCGTGAACAAACGCCTGTTGCTCGTTGCCGTGCTGCCGTTGTTGTGCGCCTCCTGCGCTTTTATGAACCCGCGCAACCGCCGCCTGATGAATGCGACCGAAGGGGCACTGGTCCCTGAGAGCACGGCCTGGAAGGTGGTGACCGCCCCGGTGGTTCTGCCCGCCTGCCTGGCCGCCGGTGTGCTCGATACCGTGGTGGTGCATCCCGCGACGGCGCTCGATGATGCGTGGTATGACACCGGGGCGATGCTTTGGCAGCCGACTTCGCGCGGGTTTGTGACGGAGTCGGCCCTGCTGCCGTTTCGCGCGGCGGCCACGCCGCCGTTGTGGGCCTTGCGGTTCGTCTCACGCGCCCTGCTCGACATCCCTCCGTGGCCGCCGTCACCCGCTCGGTTGGAACGCCTGCTGCTGAAGCAAAGTCCGGAAGACCGGCTCGACACGATGCAACAACTCTCACGTTGGACCTACACCGGCGAGGACCTCGAACCAGCGACCAAGGTGATGCTGCGGGCCTGCCGGCGTCATGCCGAGGAGACGGCGTTCTGTGAAGCGACCTTCCTTCGCCTGCCGCGTCCGCTGACGCCCGACGCCAGGGCTTATCTGGCCACGCAAACCCAGACCGGGGCGGGCCGGGTCTGCGCGGCGGCCATTGAGCGGCTGTTTATCGACAGCCTCTACACGCCCCGCAGCGACGAGGAAAAGGCCAAGGCCACAACACACCGCCAGGAGATCGTCGAGGCCCTGGCCCGCGTTTACGACGGCCTGGTGAAGGGTGGCCACCGGGAGGCCGAGGTGTATCTCATCGGGATGACCGGATACAACATTCGGCCGCCGAGGGGTTCGAGCAACAACCCGATGGCGGAGGAACCCAGTGGGCCGATGGCCCTGGGACTGCATATCGCCCATTCACTTGCCCAACGCAGCAATCCGGACTATGCGGCGGCCGTCGCCTTCCTGATGCGAGGGCGATTGCTGCACTATATGCACGCCGCCCGCATCGATGCGATGATGCACGAATGGCGCCCGCTGACGCTCTTGCCGGGCTGGCCGATGATGGTCGCCAGAGCCATCCAGCAACAACAGCAGGAACAGCAGAGCGGCCGGCCGGAGGCGTTCCAGGTGCGCATCACCGCGTTGCTTGAGAAGCAACGGGCCTTGGGAGAGGAATTGCGAACCTCCGAACCCTCCGAGGCCCTGAAGCGGGTTTATCGATCTCATGAATTAGCGGCGGTTGCTACGGCCCTGGATGCCGAGCGGATGGCCCGACGCCTGCTGGAAGGCCCGAAACGTGATTTGGAACTGTTTATGGGCGACCCGCTCGACCTGTTGAGGCAAAGAGGCACCCTTGAGCGATAACCCCCTCGTCACCGGTCGCGCGACATCCGAGCGGAACGTATGCCTTGCAGGGGCCGCTGCGGGTGCAGCCCTGGGCGTCTTCGTGATCGCCGTGCTCTCGCTGGTTCAGCGATACACCACGTGGCGAATCATCGCCTACGAGCCGCTCGCCGCCTTTTGCGCCGCCCTGGGCGTGGTGCTGTTCTCGCGTCAACGCTCCCGGCGCGAGGGCCTGATCGGATCCGGGGCCGCGCTGATGGCCATGCTGGCCAGTGACGTCTCGCTGCTGATGGCCGATACGTTATACCTGACGGATATCGTGTGGGTCCCGATGCGTTGGCTGGAATTATTTCGTTGGGGTGGATGGCTGAAGGTGCTACGATATGGCTTCGGGGTGTATTTGGCCTGGTACCTGTGCTCCGGCGGGCCGCGCGCCGGGCAGAACCGGGAGGAGTAAGTCCTGATGCGAAAACCCGATTTTCCCATGGCCCTTGCGACGCTCTGCCTCGCGGCCATAACCCTCTCCGGTTGCGGACTCTGGTGGGGGCGACGTTCCGTCAAAACGACCGAAGACGAGGTTATTACCGGGTTGGAAGCCCATCGCATGCTGGCCGATGCCCGGAGCCTGTTGTACGTCGAGCGAGCGGCCCATTACGAGCGAGCGATCCGTATCGCCGACTTCGTGATTCTGCGTTGTGATGAGCCCCAATATGTTTGGCGTGCTTACTACGTGAAAGCTCTGGCCTATCAGATGACCGAGAATCATGTCCGAGCCAGCCAGACCGGAAGCACGGGGATCGTGAACCTGTTGACCGCCAACACCGGCGAAATACCCCGTGAGGCGATGTCCATCCTCAAAATGCTGCTGGTCGCCTATGTCGAGTCGTCGGTCCCCTCCCAAGGTGCCGACAAGACCTTGAGCCAGCTCGAAAAATGGAAAACCGAATTGCAGTTGCGACACGAGAAGGGCCAGGACCCGGAAGCCCTCGCGGTGATCACCGATCTCTTCAAACCCCTGGAGGCTATGGCCCGTGAATATGCCGCCGCACAAAGGGGAGACGAAGCCATTCAGAGCCTGATACGCGAGTTCATCGTCGCGTTCAACCGTGACGATGCCAAGACGATTCTCGACCTGATCGCCCCGGAAAGCGCCCTGGCCCAAGACATCAAAAAGCAGGGGATGGCCGCGTTACGCTCCAAACCCTGCTCCCTGCACACCATCTCGGCGGTGGAGGTACGATTTGACTCTGGAAAGCCGGAAAAGAGTCAAGCCACAGCCCGATGCAAGCTGCTGCTCACCTCGCCCGCCGGATGGGCCAGGGAAGTTCCGGAAATCGCGTTTCAGTTGGTCAAGACCTCAGAGAAGCAATGGCTCATTGAAAGCTGGAGCGGAAAGCTATAGTCCATGCCTGCGAAGCCCACCGATATTTATGCCGATGATATGAACCACGAAATCCAAGCCACGGACACGGTGCTCCGTTTGATACAGAACAACCTTCCGACGCTGGTCTCCTATTGTCGCGAGCGCATGTTGGCCCGGACGCAACTGGCTAATGTGGTCCGCCAATTTCGTATCGCCGAATCGGATGAATGGCTCCAGCAGGCGATCTCGCTCTACGGAATGTGCATGAAGAGCTGCGGCCCCGCGGCCGAATGGCACGTGGAGGTTGGCGGCATCAATTTTGCCGCCGGACTCAGTGTGGCCGATGCCAACGCCTACCTCAGTATTATTCGAGACGGCGTGCTCGAGTTGATCTGGCGGGCCTGTCAACGGGAGCAGCTCTCCAAAGAACACGTCCCGGCGGTCACGCGAGCCGCCCTGCGGGCCTTCGACTGCTCGATGTCCGCCCAGGCGGAAGCCTACGTTCACGAGAGCCGCCGTCACCTGAGCGAGGTCAACCAACGGCTCGAAAGACGCCAACAGATGATGCAGCGCGACCTAGCCCTCGCCGAGGTCGTGCAACGCAAGTCCATCCCCAAAAATTACGACGCCAAACACTTCCACGCCGAGGTCCGCTACGTCCCGATCACCGGCGTCGGCGGCGACCACGCCGGCATCTTCCCGCTCTCGGAGGAGAGCCTGTTCATCACCATTTGCGATGTCACCGGGCACGGGGTGGCATCGGCCCTGGTGGCCGAAGTGGTCAACTCCCAGGTTCGGCCAATGCTCAAACGACACACCGATACCACCTTTGCCTACGGCACGGAACCGCTGGACGTGGTCAAAAAGCTGAACCGACTCTTCTGCCAGGAATTCCAACCCATCGGCATCCTGCTCAGCTTCTTTGCGGCGCTCATCGATGTGCGGGAAGGCACCCTCACCTACTCCGGAGCGGGCCACCCGCCCCCCTTCTTACAGAGAGGTCGACAACAGAATTGCATCGAATTGAAATCCCAAAACATCATTCTGGGGGCCGATGAAGACTGCGTGGTGGGTTTCGGCCAGGACACCGTCCCGATCCAACGCGGCGACCGGGTGGTGTTCTACACGGATGGTATCATCGAGGCTCAGGATGTCCGGGGAGAAATGATCGGCTCCAAAGGACTTTGCCGCATTATCACCAGCAACCACGGGGTCAAAGCCGATCAATTGGCGAGCACCATACTTTCTACAGCCCGCCAGGCAGGACAGACGGAAGTCAGCGACGATATGTCGTTGATCATCCTCGATATTCTTGATTAGTATTCTCTCTATATAAAACTAATCATCATAATACAATAGACTGTGGATTTGTTGAAAACACAGCATTTGAAGACGTAACTCTCTTATTGACAAGGCATTGGAATTGCAAGCGCCGATGGGAGTACCTGTGGATAAGTTGGGGATACTTGTTGGCAACTCGCGATAGTCCACAGGGGCGGAAACGGACAATGACTTATCAAAAGATATCCCCAAGAAACCCCCAAGGCATTCCCAAGACGGCCCACCACAAACCCACAAGTTATCCACAGTGTCATTGTGGATAACTTGTAGATATTAAGTGGGGTATCGGTGGGCCGTTTGTGGTAAAAGGTGATATTACCCACAAATAATCTACAGTAACGGTCGGAATAGCCGGGCGCCCAAGCCAGTCAAAAAGCGAGATTATTTGAGGATTTCGGCCAGAAACTGACCGGTATATGAGGCCTTGATAGCGGTGAGGTCTTCAGGTGTGCCGGTCGCCACTATCTGTCCACCGGCGTCGCCACCCTCCGGCCCGAGGTCAATCACCCAGTCGGCGCATTTGATCACGTCCAGATTATGTTCGATCACCAGCACGGTATTGCCGCGATCCACCAGGCGGTTGAGTACGCCAAGCAACTTGCTGATGTCCGCGAAATGCAGGCCGGTGGTCGGCTCATCGAGCATATAGAGCGTACGGCCGGTGGCTCGCTTGCCCAGCTCGGAGGAGAGCTTCACCCGCTGGGCCTCGCCGCCGCTGAGGGTGGTGCTGGACTGGCCCAGGCGGATGTAGTCCATCCCCACGTCGGCCAGGGTTTGAAGGACGCGTTGGAGCTTGGGGAAGTTCTCGAAGAAGCTCACCGCCTCTTCGATGGTCATGTGGAGCACCTCAGCGATGTTCTTGCCCTTGTAGCGGATTTCGAGGGTTTCGCGGTTGTACCGCAGGCCGCCGCAGGTTTCGCACTTCACAAAAATATCCGGCAGGAAGTGCATTTCGATCCGTTTGGTGCCCTGCCCCTCACAGGCCTCGCAGCGCCCGCCCTTGACGTTGAAACTGAAGCGTCCGGGTTTGTAGCCGCGGATCTTGGCCTCCTTGGTCATTGCGAAGAGCGAGCGGATTTCGGTGAAGGCCCCGGTATAGGTTGCCGGGTTGGAGCGCGGCGTCCGCCCGATGGGCGATTGATCAATCTCGATCACCTTGTCGATTTGCTCCAGCCCGTCGATGCCCTCGTGCGGCCCGCCACGGTCCTTGGTGCGATTCAACTCATGGGCCGCGGCCTTGTACAGAGTCTCGGTGACCAGCGAGCTCTTGCCCGAACCCGACACCCCGGTCACGCAGATCAAGGCGCCCAGCGGGAACGTCGCGGTGACCTGCTTCAGGTTGTTGAGCGTGGCCTTGCGCACCACGATGGCCCGCTTAGGGTTTACCTGGCGGCGCGGCTTGGGCACGGCGATGGTCTTCGCCCCGGAGAGGTATTGCCCGGTGACGGAGCGTGGCACGGCCTGAATCTCCTCGGCGGTGCCCTGGGCGACGATCTCGCCGCCGTGCTCGCCCGCTCCGGGGCCGAGGTCGATGACGTGGTCCGACAGCCGGATGGTCTCCTCGTCGTGTTACCACGATCACCGAGTTGCCCAGCCCCTGGAGCCGCCGGAGCGTCTTGAGCAGCTTCTGGTTGTCGCGCTGATGCAGGCCGATGCTAGGCTCGTCGAGCACGTAGCACACGCCGACCAGGCCGGAACCGACCTGCGTGGCCAGCCGGATGCGCTGGGCCTCGCCGCCCGCCAGCGTCCCGCTGGCTCGGTCGAGGGTCAGATAGCTGAGGCCGACATCCACCAGGAAGCGCAGCCGCTCGCGGATTTCCTTGAGCACCTGGCGGGCGATGACCGCCTGCTCGCGATTGAAGGTCAGCGCCTCAAAGGCCCGGCTGGCCTCGCCCACCGAGAGCGAGCACCACTCGCTGATCGACTGGCCGCGGACCTTTACCGCCAACGACTCCGGCCGCAGCCGCGCCCCGTGGCAGGCGGTACACGGCAATTCGCTCATGTACTGCATAATCCGTTGTTTAACGCCGTCGCTCTCGGAATGGTCGAACCGGTGCTGGAGAATGGGAATGACCCCATCGTAGCAGGCCCCGTATTTGTTCTCGGCCGCGGGCGTCGACCCGTGGAGCAACAGCCGCCGCTTCTGGGCGTGGAGCTCGCCAAAGGGCTTCTGGCGCGAGATGCCGAACTCGGCCGCGGCGCGGCGCAGCCGGGCGGCGAACCAGACCGGCATGCCCGGCCCCGGCTTGAACGCCTCCACCGCCCCATCGGCCAGCGAGCGGCGCGGGTCGGGCACCACCAGCTCCGGGTCGATCTCCAGCCGAACGCCCAGCCCCGAACAGACCGGGCACGCCCCGTAAGGGCTGTTGAAGGAGAACATCCGCGGGGTCAGCTCTTCCAGCCCGGTGCCGCAGTCCGGGCAGGCGTACAGCTCGCTGTAAACCGTGTCCGCCCAGGTGCCGTCTTTTTGTTCTCTGGCCACGGTGACCAGCCCCGCGCCCAGGCCCAGGGCGGTCTCGACGGAGTCTTGCAGCCGCGCGCCCAGGTCCGCCTTCATCACCAGGCGGTCCACGACGACCTCGATGGTGTGTGTCAGCTTCTTGTTCAGCTTCGGCGGCTCATCGACCTCGACCAGCTTGCCGTCCACGCGGGCGCGGACATAGCCCTCGCGCTTCACGCGGTCGAACACCTCGCGGTATTCGCCCTTGCGCCCGCGCACCAGGGGGGCCAGGATCATCACCCGAGCCCCGGCCTCCAGCTCCCGAACGGCGTCGGCGATCTGCTGAGCGGTCTGGCGAGTAATCGGCTTCCCGCACAGGTGGCAGGTCGGCTCGCCGACGCGGGCGAAGAGGAGGCGGAGATAGTCGTAAATCTCGGTGGTGGTGGCGACCGTCGAACGGGGCGTCGAGCCGGCCTGGCGCTGTTCGATGGAGATGGTGGGCGGAAGCCCCTCCACCGAATCTACGTCCGGCTTCTCCATCTGTTCGAGAAATTGGCGGGCGGAGGCCGACAGGCTCTCGACGTAGCGGCGCTGGCCCTCGGCAAAGAGCGTGTCGAACGCCAGGGAGGACTTGCCCGACCCGCTGATGCCGGTGATGACCACCAGTTGATCGCGCGGAATGCGCACGTGGACGTTCTTGAGGTTATGTTCGCGGGCGCCGGTGACCAGGATGTATTTGTCTTCCGCCACGGCTTGGTCGCTCCGGCGGGCCTATTGCTGCGCGGGCGTCGCCCGGAAATCCGCCCAGATGCTGTCGATCAGCTTGGCCACACGTTGACGAGCGGCCACCATGCCGAACTGGCGAACCATCCACTCCGCGTAGGGCGATTCGCCCTGGCGACGGCCGACCAGCGCGGCCAGATAGCACTCCTGGCTCTTCTCGCCGTCGAGAATCGGCGGCTCGGACACCTGCCCGGGCAGCAGCGTAAACAACCGGGGCGTTATCGCCCGCGAGAAGTTCTGCGGCTCGCTGCGCTTGTGGTAGGGGATGTCCATCGGGCGCAGCCGCTCTTTCACCCGCTGGGTGACGGTGAATTGCTCTGCCGCCTGACGCAAGGCCTCGACGCTGGGGGATTCGGGATTGGCGATCCGGGACACCACCGTCTCAATCATCTTGCGGGCCTCGGCCAGGCCGCGTTGCGTGGCCACGTCGTCCTTTACCTCTTCGGCGATCTTCTGGAATTCGGGCACGCCCGCAGGATGCACCTGTTTGAGCCGCACGATCAGCCGCCCGGAGTACGAGCGCAGCACGGGGCTGAAGTCGCCGGCCTTGGCCGATTCCAGGAAGGCGTCCAGCCCGGCCACGCGGCGGAAATCCCACGGGGCGTTCTCGTCGCCCGGCTGGTAGGTCTCTTGGTCCACATACTGGAGGCCCGTCAGCTCATCCGCGACCTCCTTCAGGGTCTTGCCCTGGGTCAACAGCTCGCGGGCCTTGCGGGCCAGCTCCTCGGCCCTGGCATTGGCCTGGTGGGTTCGCAGGGCCGCGAGCACCTGGCTTCGGACCTCACTGAGGGGTTTATACGTGGTCTCGGCCCCGTCCGTTTTGGCGAAGCTCTGCTTGAGCTGTTGATAGGCCGCCTCGATCTCCTCCTCGGAGGGCTTCATCTCGTTTTCCAGCGCCCAGGCGCTGGCGATCACATACTCGGTTTCATAACGGACGGGCTGCCGATAGCGGTCTTGATGGGCCGCGTAGTGGGCTTGGGCGTCGGCCTCGCTGACCTGTTCCTTACCGGAGAAGAGGTCGGCGCCGACCAGCACCGCGTGAACGCGGACCAGTCGGTTCTTTTTGGCTTCGATCACGCGAGCGAACTGAACCAGGTCCTCGCCGACAATCACCGGGGTGGTCTCGCCGGCTTTTGTGGCGAACACCTCGGTGCGCAGGGCGCTGGTCATCTGCGGGATGTTCAGGGCGCGGTCCTGGTCAAAGAATTGCGTGGTCTCGACGCGGGGGCCGAAGGGCAACGCCGCCATCAGGGCGGGGCGTTTCACCAAGTCCGCGATGCCGGCCTGGGCGTCCTTCGCCAACGCCGCACGGATCGCTTCCAGCCCGGCTTTGGCCTGGGCTTCGAGCCGCTGCTTGCGGACCCGGTCGCGGGCGGCGGGCAGCGCGACCTCGACGGGCGGCGTGGTGCTCTCGACGCGTTCCGTGACGCGGAAGAGAACCCAGCCGTCATCCACCTCCACCGGCTCGCTCAGCTCGCCCGGCTTGGCGGCGAGAATCTTCTGCACCAGAGTCGGGGCGTAGCCGATAAAATCAATGGCGTTGTCCGAGGGACGGAGCATCGGGGTGACGCCGGCGTGCAGCGGGGAGTCCTGGGCAACCTGTTCGAACGACGCCTCCGGAACGGCCTTGGCGGCGGCGACGATGGCCGTTTTGGCCGCCTCGGCCTTGGCCCGGTTCAGGGCCAGCAGGCTGCGAATGGTGCCCTTCAGCGTGTCGTCCAGCGGCCGGTTGGCATAGGCCTCCGCCCGGTTGGCTTCGTAGTAGGTGGCGATGGCCTCTTCCGAAATTTCGGCCTCGAAGGCCGCGGCAACCTTGCGGAAGGACGCGAACAGATACTCCGCGCGGGCGCGGGGCGGGGTGGCGAATTCGGCGGTGTGGGCTTCGTAGTAGGCCCGGGCGTCCTTGTCGCTGACCTTCACGTTCAACGGATCGTACTGGCTGGGGCGCACCGAGATCATCTCCACCTTGACCTCGTCGCGCGTGGTGTCGGCCTCCAGCCACATGACGGCCGCGCTGTGGTCGCCGGTCACCGGCCCGCTCAGCTCGCCGCGTTGCAGGCCGAACGCCGCGCGGATCAACGCGGCATCGCCGCCCAGCGGGGCGGTATCGTCGATATGGAAGAAATCCGGGGAGGCCACGTCCAGCCGAACCTCTTGGTCGAACTCCAAAGGAGTGGAGGCGATGTGCGAACGGAAGGCTTGGACCAGACGCTGCTGGAAATAGTCCGGGTAACGGGCTTCGATAGGCAGCGCGCGGCGTTCGGCGACGAGAGCGGCCCGCGCCTGGGCCAGGTCCTCGGCGGTGGGTTCGCTGGGCTTCGTTTCCGGCGTTTCGGAGTCGCCGGAGGACTCGGCGTTGAGCTTTTCCCGGATGTCCTGCGCCCGCTCGGCCACCTCGCTGGGGTCAGGCTCCACCGAACTGAGCATCGCTTTCGGGTCGAAGCGGAGATAGGCGATGTGGGTCTCGTCGATGGCCTTGCCGATGGCGGTGACCACCACGGAGTAACAGGCGTCGGCGTCCTTGAACAGCACCGCGGTTTCGCCGGGCACGGCCTTCATCTCGCGGACCACGTGCTCGCGCAGCGTGGGAGGCACCGGTGACGGGGCCTCGGCGTCGGGCGCGGCCTTGATTACCGCCCGGTGGACTTCCAGCCCGTTTTCCGCGGCGATGGCCGCGAGCGTTTCGCTCATGATCTCGGCGCGTATCGAGCGGGCCGCCTCAAGCGCACGTTGCACGGCCTGCACCTGCCGATAATCCCGGACCACCTGCTGGCGAGCCGCCTCGTCCAGCTCCGAGTATTCGGGCGCCTGTCGGTCGCGGTAGGCGCGGAGGCGGAAGATGAATTGGGCTCCCTGGCTTTCGAGCACGGGGCTGAAGGGGTGGATTTTGATTTCCCCACCTTCGGGAAGCGGGGTCGTGTAGGGGCGCAGGCCCTTACTGAAGGCCTGCTCGGCAAAGGTCTCGGCGTCGGCCAGTTCGGGCACCATGGACTTGATTTCGTGTTGGGCAAAGAACGGGCTGACGCGGTATTCGAGGCCCAGCTTATCGGCCAGCGGCTTCAGCGGCCGCACGGCACCCGCCGAGGTCTGGGCGCGGCGCATGAGGTCGGCCAACACCTCGCGCGCGGCGGTGGAGGCCGCGGCCTGCCGAAGGTCGCGCACGATCTCGCTGCGCACCTCGGCGAACGCCTTGACCCCCTGGTCGTCGGCCCGGGCGAACTTGGTGTCTTTGTGGCGCTCGTAGTAGGCCCGGATCTGCTCGTCGCTGATGCTGCTTCGGGCCTGCTCCTCAAAGCGCTTTTGCGGGGCGAGCACATATTCGATCTGAATGGTTTCCATCCGCAGGTAGCCGAAATTAGGCACGTCGGGGTGCTGGGGTACGCGCCGCCGGCTGTTGTAGTAGGCGATCAGTTGGGCTTCGTCCGGGGTCTCGGCCTTCTGGAAAGGGGCGATGGGGATACGGGCCGCCACGGCGCTGACCTCTTCATTCTCGTAAGCCAGCAGCTGCTCGAGCATATCCTCGGTGACCAGCGTCGCCTGGGCCGAACCGCCGCAGACCAGCCGGAGATATTTCTGCACGGTCATATGCTCGTTCACCGCCAGGGCCGCCTCGGACGGCTCCAGCCGAATCTTATCCCGGAACAACGCTTCGTAATTGGCATATTGGCGAATCACCGCGAAGCGGTCGATCGACCACCCCAAGTCCCGGAGCGCCAGTTTCCCCTCCGCGTTGAAGCCGGCCGTGGCCTCGACCACGCGGAAGACGAACAGCTTGTCGCCGGAGCGCATCACCTCGGAGGGTTGCCCGACGGGGATGTTGAACAGGGCCTTCTTGAATTCGGGCGGCAGGCCGTGGTCGCCCGGCTGGTTGGAGCTGGTGGAGACGAAGCTCAGGGCCAGGTCGGGCAGGGCTTGGGCCGCGTATTTTTCGGTAAAGGGACGCTCGGTCTGTTCATAAGTGAGGCCGGTGGTCTCGGCGGCGGCGCGGAACGCCCTCCGCTGTTCATGCCCCTGCAGGGGGGCCGCGGCGATCCGGGCTTGCGCTTCCTGAATCTTGCGGCGGGCCATCTCGCGGCCCCGCTCCTGCCGCACCTCCTGAAGCACCGATGCGCGGGCGTCTTCGAAGCTGTCGGTCTGGTCCGCCCGATGTTTGTCGTACCAGGCGCGCAATTCGGCGTCCGAGGGTTCGATCTGGCCGGCCAGGGCTTCGGGGTCAGCCAGAACATATTCGATGCGTTGGGTTTGGGCCGGCTCGTGGCGGAGGGCCTCCTCAATCACCTTGGGGCCGACGCGGACGCCGTGCCGGCGGGCGGCCAGCAGCAGCAGGTAGGAATCGTACATGTTGCGGACGGTGTCCTCGTGGTCGCGTCCGATGGGCCGCAGCCCCATGCGGCGCCAGCGGGTGTTCATCGCCTGAACCGAGGCTTCGTGTATGGTGTCGCCGTACAAGGTCCCCAGCGACGGTTCCGGCGGGGCGCTGAACTGGTCCGGGATGAGGAACACCACCATCAGGAAGGCGGCGAGGACCACCAGCAACAGCTTCCCGTGCTTCTCGGTCATTTGGTTCATGAGGCGCAGCATGTTCGGTCTCTCCGCTTAGAACTGCTTGAGGAAACGGATGTCGTTCTCGAAGAACAGGCGGATATCTTGAATACCCAGCTTGAGCATGGCGATGCGGTCGATGCCCATCCCGAAGGCAAAGCCGGTCCAACGCTCCGGGTCATAGCCGACGTGCCGAAAGACGGCGGGATCGACCATTCCCGCGCCCAGGGCTTCGAGCCACCCGGACTGGCCGCAGGTGGAACACCCCCGGCCGCTACAGAACGGACAGGAGACATCGACCTCGGCGCTCGGCTCGGTGAACGGGAAGAACGACGGGCGGAACCGGGTTCGGGTCTCCGCCCCTAAAATGGTCTGCATCGCCATGGTCAACACCGCCTTGAGGTCGGCGAAGGACACGCCCTCGTCCACGTACAGCCCTTCCAGTTGATGAAACATGGGAAAGTGGCTGGCGTCCACGGTGTCCGGGCGGAAGACCTTGCCGGGCGCGACGATGCGTATGGGCGGCTGCCGCGACTCCATCACCCGCACCTGCACCGGTGAGGTGTGGCTGCGCAGCAGGTGGTCGGAGGTGCCGTCCTCGATGTAGAAGGTATCGAACCCGTCCCGCGAGGGGTGGTCCGGGGGGATATTGAGCGCGTCGAAATTATGGCGCTCGTCCTCGATCTCCGGCCCGTAGGCGGTCTCGAACCCCAGCCGGGTGAAAGCCTCGACCATCTCGTCGTAGACCTGGGTGATGGGGTGGATGCTGCCCAGGGTGCGCGGCGTTCCGGGGGCGGTGACGTCGAACGCCGGGCCGACGGCCTGGGGCTGATCGCTCGCCAGGGCTTTCCGGCGGGCCTCGAACGCCGCGGTGATGTCCTGCTTGACCTGGTTGGCCCGCTGGCCGGCGGCGGGACGCTCGTCGGCCGAGAGCTGTGACAAGCCGCCCATCAGGTCCTTGAGCCGCCCCTTGCGCCCCAGGTAGGCGACGCGGACGGCTTCCAGGGCCTCGTCGTCGCCCGCCGCGTCGATGGCGGCGAGCGCCTCCTCACGCAAACTGTTCAGGCGATCCAGCATGGCACCCTACTTTTTCACGGCGTTGGCGGTTTCGACCAGGCGGTCAAACGCAAGCGCATCGCCGATGGCGATCTCGGAAAGCATCTTGCGGTTGATCTCAATGCCGGCCGTTTTCAGGGCGTTCATGAAGGAGCTGTAGTTGATGCCGCGCATCCGGCAGGCGGCGCTGATGCGGGTGACCCACAGGCGTCGGTAGTCGCGCTTTTTGCGCTTGCGGTCGCGGAAGGCATAGGCCTTGGCGCGCTCGACGGCGCTGGCGGCGGTCTTGTACTGGGTGCTGCGAGCACCGAAATAGCCACGGGCTTCTTTCAGCACCCGTTTACGACGCCGGTTACGGGCCGGCAGATTGGTTGATCTGGGCATGGGGCCTCCTTTAGGTTAGTTGCCGAGCAAGGCGCGCTTAATCCGGGCTTCGTCCACAGCGGCCACGCTGGCCGTACTGCGTAATTGTCGCTTGCGTTTGCCGCTCTTGGTTGACAACAAGTGTCGAGCGCCGGCTTGGCCACGCATCACTTTGCCGGTCTTGGTGACCCGGACACGCTTGGCGAGGCCCTTGTGGGTCTTCTGCTTAGGCATTGGTCTTCTCCTGTATGGTTCCGAACCCTGCGCCCCAACTCCGGGGCGACAATCCTGTCGAGTATGCGGCCGGTTCCGCGCGGTGCGGAGGCCGCACATGCGGCAGAGCTGTCACGGGCCGCGTTATTTTGACACCAACATCATCGTCCACCGGCGCCCTTCGCGCTTCGGCGGAAGTTCCAGCTTGGCCGCGTCGGCGATCTGCTCCGAAACGCGGTCCAGCAGCTCCCGGCCCAGGTCGATATGGGCCATCTCGCGGCCACTGAAGATGACCGAGACCAGCACCTTGTCGCCCTTGGCCAGGAAATCACGGGCCTGGTTCAGCCGATAGTCGATATCGTGCTGACCGGTCTTGGGGTGCAGCCGAATCTCTTTGATATGCGTGACATGCGACTTGGTCTTGGCCTGCTGTTTACGACGCTTGATCTTGTACTTGTATTTGCCGTAGTCCATCAACTTGCAGACCGGCGGGTCGCCTTCGGGGCTGACCTCGACCAGGTCCACGGTGGCCTCCGAGGCTTTTCTCAGGGCCTCATCGATGGGAACCACGCCGAGCTGTTCGCCGTCCGAGCCGATCAGCCGCACGCGGCTGGCCTCGATCTCGTCATTGATATTCAAGCCTTTTTTCTCTGCCGTGTCTCACCTCCTGGGGCTTGGCCCCGTTATGCCTTGGCCGCCACCTCATCGGCCATCGAACGGATCAAGGCTTCGACCGCCATGACTCCCTGGTCGCCCACCTTATAGCGGCGGACGGCGACTTCGCCGGACTCGGCCTCGCGGTCGCCGATGACCAGGATATACGGCACCTTATGGGTGGTGTGCTCGCGGATTTTCGCGCCCATCTTCTCGCTGCGGCTGTCGCTCTCGACGCGGAAGCCCGCCTCGGCCAACTGCCGCCGGACCGCCTCGGCCCGCTCGTGCTGGCGCTCGGTGATGGGGACGATGACCGCCTGCACCGGGGCGAGCCAGAGCGGGAAGGCCCCGCCGTAGTGTTCGACCAGGCAGCCGAAGAACCGCTCGACCGAACCCATCAGCGCCCGGTGAATCATAATGGGCTGGTGCTCCTCGCCGTCCGCTCCGGTGTAACGCATCCGGAACCGCTCGGGGATGTTGAAATCGACCTGGATGGTCGAGCACTGCCAGACACGACGGAGCGAGTCGCGGATGTTGACGTCGATCTTTGGCCCGTAGAAGGCGCCCTCGCCCTCCTGGACGACAAAGTCCAGCCCGCTGTTTTGCAGGGCGGCTTTCAGGGCCTCGGTCGCCCGGTCCCAGTTCTCCTGCTCGCCCACAAACTTGTCGGGCTGGGTGCTGAGCGCGATGTCGAAATCGTGGAACCCGAAAGTGCGCAGGATATAGAGGGTGAAGTCGAGGACGTGCTGGATTTCGTCGGCCAACTGGTCGGGGCGGCAGAACACGTGGGCGTCGTCCTGGGTGAACCCGCGCACCCGCAGCAGGCCGTGCAGCACGCCGGCCTTCTCATAGCGATAGACGGTGCCCAGCTCGGCCCAGCGCAACGGGAACTCGCGGTAGCTGTGCCGCTTGTTCTTGTAGATGGCGATGTGGAAGGGGCAGTTCATCGGTTTGATCTGATACTGCCGGTCGTCCACCTCCATCGGCGCGTACATGTTGTCGCGATAGAACGAGGTGTGGCCGCTGGTATCCCACAGATCCAGTTGCCCGATGTGCGGGGTGTAAACGATGTCGTATCCGTGGGCATAATGGGCGTCGCGCCAGAATTGCTCGATCAGAGAGCGGATGCGCCCGCCCTTGGGGTGCCACAGCACCAGGCCGGGGCCGACCAGCTCGTCGGTGGAGAAGAGGTCGAGGTCTTTGCCCAGGCGGCGATGGTCGCGTCGTTTGGCCTCCTCCAGCATTTCCAGATAATCCCGGAGCGCCTCGCGGGTGGGGAAGGCGGTGCCGTAGAGGCGCTGGAGCATCTTATTTTTTTCGTCGCCGCGCCAGTAGGCCCCGGCGATGGAGAGCAGCTTGAAGGCCCCGATATGGCCGGTGGTGGGCACGTGCGGCCCCCGGCAGAGGTCCACAAAATCGCCGTTGGTGTAGGTGCTGACGGTGCAGGCTTCGGGGGCTTCGCCGCGGGCGACGGCCGCATCGATGAGGCCCTGGACCAGCTCGGCCTTGTAGGGGTTGCCCGCCTGCTGCGCGTCACGGAGGACCTCCGCCGCCGGGCGTTCGGCCCGCACGAAGGGGGTCTTCTGCTTGACGAGGGCCTTCATCTCGCGCTCAATGGCGGGCAGATCGTCCTCGACCAAGCGGTGGGTCATCTCCAGGTCGTAGTAGAACCCGTCAGCGGTGGCGGGGCCAATGGCCAGCTTGGCGTCGGGCCAGAGCTTCAAGACCGCCTGGGCCATGACATGGGACGCGCTGTGTCGGAGGATTTCGAGGCCTTCGGCGCTCTGAGGGACAATCGGCTCAACGGAGCAATCCGCGTTGATCGACCGGCTGAGGTCGGAGGCCTCGCCGTTTATTTTCGCCGCGATCGCGGTTACTTGTGCGCCCGAATGATTGTCGGCGAGTACGGCTTGGACGGGGGTTCCGTCGGGGTACTCTTTGCTCTGGCCGTCGGGCAGCCGTATGTTGACCAACAGGACTCCTTGTAAAACCTGCCAAGCCCCCGCGGCACGGTGCCGGTTTCGTTCGGGGAGTTTACGCTTCGCTCTCGGAGGGCCGAGGGGTCTGCGCCCGGTGGCGAGACGACCTCAAGGTTCCGGGGCGAAGGTTGGTGGGCGATACTGGATTCGAACCAGTGACCTCTTGCTTGTCGAGCAAGCGCTCTAAACCAGCTGAGCTAATCGCCCGGACCTGTCTTCGTTGTCCGCGCCGACGTTCCCGCCAGCCCTACCAAGCTACTCCCCCGTCGCGGTTTTGTCAAGCCGTCCGTCAGCCTTGGGGCTTGTCGTCGGCGCTCTCCGCCGGCTCCGTGGCCGGCGGCGTGGCCGGCTCGACGTCGTCGGCTACCACGGGCTTCTGCGGGGCCGCTTCGCCGGCCTCGCTGAGGCCGACCAGCTCGAGCAGACACTGCGAGGCGTCGTCGCCCACGCGGTTTTTGCCCAGCCGCAGGATGCGGGTGTAGCCGCCCTGGCGGTCGGCGTAGCGCGGGGCGATCTCTTCAAAGAGCTTCCGCACGGCGCGCTTGTTGGGCAGCACCTCCAAGGCTCGGCGGCGGGCGGCCAGGGTGCCCTTTTTGCCGAGGGTCACGAGGCGGTCGGCCATCCGTCGGGCGTCTTTGGCCTTGGGGACGGTGGTAATGATTCGCTCCGCATGGGTGTCGGTCGGCTCGGCCATAAAGAGGCCAAGGACCAGGCTGCGCATCAGGGCGATGCGGGCCGAGGTACGGCGACCGTGCTTGCGGTATGATTTTCGATGGCGCATCTTATCCTGTCCTGTCTCTCAGTAACGGGGCTTCCGTCCGCGATGTCCACGATGTACGCGGTCGGCTCGGTCTTCTCTCAGTCGATCGACATGCCGAGTTCGAGTTCGAGCTCGGTCAGCTTATTCTTGACCTCGGTCAGCGAGGTCTGGCCGAAGTTGCGCATCGCGAGCATTTCGGCCTCGGTTTTGGTCACCAGGTCGCGGAGCGTCTCGATCTTCTGCGACGCGAGGCAGTTGGCCGCGCGGACGGACAGCTCGAGATCGTCCACCGAGCGGGCCAGCTTGCGTTCGAGTTCGGTCTTGTGCTCCAGCTCCTTCTGGGCGGCGAGCTGCGAGGCCGCGTCTTCGATGGGCGGCCCCAGCTCGAAGTACTGAACGAACGGGTCGAGGTGCTTGCGGTAAATCCGGGCGGCCTCGACCAGGGCCATTTCGGGGTCCACCGTGCCGTTGGTGGTGATCTCCAGCGTGAGGCGGTCGTAGTTGGTCACCTGGCCCACGCGGCAGTTCTCGATGGACGGCTTGACTCGGATCACCGGCGAGAAGATGCAGTCCAAGGGGATGAAGCCGATATCTTCCTTGAGGAACTCCTCGGCGACTTTGTAGCCGCGGCCGGGCCGGACTTCGAGTTGGGCGACGATGCGCCCGCCTTCGCTGACCGTGGCGATATGCTGGTCGGGGTTGGCGATCTCGATGTCGGCGTCGTGCAGCAGGTCGCCGGCGGTAATCGGGCCTTTGCGCTGGACGTCGAGCTGCATTTCCTTCACGCCGTCGCTGTGGAGCTTGACCAGCACCTTCTTGAGGTTGAGGCAGATGTCGGTGACATCTTCCACCACGCCGGGGATGGTCTGGAACTGATGCTGAACGCCCTCGAACTTCACGCCCGAAATCGCAGCTCCACGCAGGGACGACAGCAGCACACGCCGCAGGCCGTTGCCGACGGTGTTGCCGTAGCCGCGCTCAAACGGCTCGGCGGTAAATTTGCCGTAGGTGTCGGTGAGCGTTTCCCTGTCGCAAACGACACGGACCGGAAGCTCGAATCCCATCCACCTTTTTCGCATCTCTTTTCCTCCACGCCGTGGGGGCGATTATCTTGCAGGTTCTATTTCGACAGAAGCTCGACGACGAGCTGCTCTTCGACCGGGAGTTGCACGTCTTCCCGCGTCGGCTCGCGAACGACGCGACCGACGGGGGGTTCCACGGAGACCAGCTCCAGCCAGGTCGGCAAGGGTTGGTTCTCGGTGATGGTCAGCGACTCGGCCGCCAAGGCCTTGGACTTGTCCCGGTTGACGACGGAAATCTCATCGCCGGCCGAAACAATCATCGACGCAATCGAGGCGCGCCGTCCGTTGACCATCACATGCCCGTGCCGGATGAACTGGCGAGCGCTGCTGTGCGAGAGCGACAGGCCCAGCGCAGCGACCACATTGTCCAAGCGGCGTTCCATCAGCAGCAACAGGTTTTCACCGGTGTTGCCGTGGGTCCGTTCGGCGCGGGCGAAGGCCAGCCGGAACTGCTTCTCGGCGACGCCATAGTAGCGCTTGAGCTTTTGCTTCTCGCGCAGCTGAAGCCCGTACGGGGTGATCTTGCGGCGACGGAAGGCGGTGGCTCCCGGGGGATACTGGCGGCGCTCCAAGGCGCACTTGGCGGTGTCGCACCGCGTTCCCTTGAGGAAGAGTTTGATGCCTTCACGCCGGCAGAGCCGACATTTTGGTCCGGTGTAACGTCCCAATCCCTATCTCCTTATCGGTGGCTGCATCGTGGCCGAGGTGGCCGGCACGCAGCGTTACACACGCCGCCGCTTGCGCGGCCTGCACCCGTTGTGGGGCAACGGCGTTACATCTTCAATCGCCTTGATTTCCAATCCGGCGGCCTGCAAGGCCCGCACGGCGGACTCGCGGCCGGAGCCGGGGCCTTTGACCCGGACTTCGATGGACCGCACGCCCATCTTCTGGGCCTTTTGGGCCACGCTCTCGGCGGCACGCTGGGCTGCAAACGGGGTGCTCTTGCGCGACCCCTTGAAGCCCAGCTGCCCGGCGCTGGTCCAGCACAGCACGTCGCCGTTCAGGTCGGTGATCGCCACGATCGTGTTGTTGAACGTCGCTTTGACGGTCGCGATCGCCTGAGAGGATACGCGCCGTACGCGCTTTTTGACGCTCTTTGCCATGAATGTCTCCTGTCCCTATGCCGTCCGGAACGTTAGAGGCCCTTGACGCTCTTCTTACCGGCCACGGTCTTCTTGGGTCCTTTACGAGTGCGTGCGTTGGTGCGAGTTCGCTGGCCACGCACAGGCAGGCCACGGCGATGCCGGGTCCCGCGGTAACAGTTGATCTCACGGAGGCGGGCGATGTTCTGGGTGACCATCCGCCGCAGCTCGCCTTCGACGGTGTACGACCGGTCGATGATGGCGATGATCCGTGAAATATGCTCTTCAGTCAGGTCGTCGGCCCGGGTGCCCAGCTCGATGCCCGCCTCGGCACAGATTTTGACGGCGGAGGATCGGCCAATGCCGTGAATGTACGTCAAGGAGATCTCGACGTGCTTGTGACCCGGAATATCAACACCCATCAGACGGGGCATAAGATCGCTCCTTCGTTGGCCGGGCCTAACGGCCCTGGCGCTGCTTGTGCCGAGGCTCGGTGCAGATCACTCGCACCACGCCGCGACGCTTGATCAATTTACAGTTTTCACAAATGCGTTTGACCGAAGTCCGAACTTTCATCCTAACGCCTTCCTTTCCGTCCGCCACCGCCGCCGCCAGGCGATCGCTGTGATTGCCGCTCTTCGCGGTACACGATTCGACCCTTGGTCAAGTCGTACGGTGACATTTCGATACTGATCTGGTCGCCGGGCAGAATGCGAATGAAGTGCATCCGCATCTTTCCGGAGACGTGGGCAAGCACGCGATGCCCGTTTTCCAACTCGACGCTGAACATCGCGTTGGGCAGGGCCTCTCGCACCACCGCATCCACTCGTATTGCTTCTTCCTTAGCCATAAATCCTCTTACGTTGCCTACGGCAGGGTCAGCACCCGGCACCCGTCGGGCGTGATCGCCACGGTGTGCTCGAAATGGGCTGACAGCCGTCCGTCCGCCGTGCGAACCACCCACTCGTTGTCGGGGTCCACGGCGACATCATACCGCCCGGCGTTGATCATCGGCTCAATCGCGATGACCAGCCCCGGCTTCATCACCACGTCGGCGCAACGCCGGGTCACGTAGTTGGGCACCTCGCGGGGCGGCTGGTGCAGCTCGGTGCCGACGCCGTGCCCGACAAAGTCGCGCACCACGGAGAAGCCGTGCGATTCGGCGTAGCCCTGCACCACCCGCCCGATCTCGGAGAGGGGCTGACCCGGCTTCATCGCCCGGTCAATGGCCTGTTGCAACGCCTCGGCACACACCGACATCAGCCGCTGAGCCTCCGCCGATACCTGCCCGACCGGCAGGGTGACGGCGGTATCGCCGTAAAAGCCCTGATAATCCACACCCACGTCAATCCCCACGATATCGCCCGCCCGAAGCGGGGTCGCGTTGGGGATGCCATGGACCACCTCGTCGTTGACCGACGTACACAGGGTGGCGGGAAACGGCTTGCGGCCCGGTACCCGATAGCCCTTGAACGCCGGCCGCCCGCCGTGGAGGACAATGGTCTCCTCGGCGAGGGCATCCAGCTCAAGGGTGGTGATACCCGGTTCAACCCGCTCCTTCATCTGCTCAAGGACCAAGGCTGCAATTCGCCCGGCCTCGCGCATCAACGTCAATTCCTGGGGTGTCCTGAGCGGTATCTCGCCGAACATAGCCTGCCTGATTTCTCAAAGAACCACATCGTACATCCGCCGAACCGCCCTGGGCGGCTCCGGCGACATCTAGCTTTCCAAAGAGGCGGCCACCGCATCGGCAATGGCGTCCACGGTGCCGGTGCTGTCGATTTCGACCAGCGTGCCGGCACGGCGATAATAGTCGATCAATTCCTGCGTCTGGGCCTTATAGACCTCCAGGCGGTTCTGAATCGCTTCGGGCTGATCGTCGTCGCGCTGAATCAGCTCCGTGCCGCACCGGTCGCAGACGCCGCTGACCTTGGGTGGCATAGCCTCGACATGATACCCGGCGTTGCAGGCCGGGCACATCCGTCGTCCCGAAAGGCGCTGAACCAGCACCGCGTCGGGGGCGGAGAAGTAGAGCACCCGGTCAATGGCCTCGTTGCGCTCGTTGAGCTTCTCTTCCAGGGCCAAGGCCTGGGCCATGGTTCGGGGGAACCCGTCGAGCAGGTAGCCGCCACTGCAATCCGGTTGCGTCAGCCGCTGGGCGACCATTTCCACCACCAAGGCGTCGGGCACCAGATCGCCGGCGTCCATATATTCCTTGGCCTTGCGGCCCAGCTCGGTCCCGTTGCCCACCTCGGCCCGGAGAATATCACCGGTGGAGATGTGGGGGATGCCCCGGTCGGCGGCCAAGCCCTTGGCCTGGGTGCCTTTACCAACGCCCGGAGGGCCGAGAAAGATCAGTCGTAAACCCATATTAGCCTCGTCTTCCTTTGATTCGCGAGCCCCCTTTGAGGAACCCGTCGTAATGTCGCATCAACAGATGATTCTCGATTTTCTGCACCAGGTCCAAGGCCACGCCCACCACGATGAGGATGCCGGTGCCGCCGTAGATATAGGCCACCGGGCCGAGATCGGTGGATTGCTGAACCAACAGGGGCAACACCGCGATCATGGCGATGAAGGCCGAGCCGGCGAGCGTGATGCGCGTCATCACCCGCTCGAAATACTCGGACGTGCGCTTGCCGGGCCGGATGCCGGGTACAAAATTGCCGTGCTCCTTCATCTCGTCCGCCATCTTGATGGGGTTGAACTGCACCGCGGTCCAGAAGAAGGAGAAGAACATAATCAACGCGATATAAACCACCAGATAGCTGAAGCTCTCGTAGTGGAACAGGTTATACATGAAGCCCCAGAGGTTGGCGCTGAACTCGCTCTGAGCCCTCTGGGCCAGCCCCATGAAAATCCAGCCGGGAAACTGAAGCAGCGATTGGGCGAAGATGATGGGGATGACGCCCGCGGCCCCGACCTTCAGCGGCAGATAGTAGCGCTGTCCGCCAAAGACGCGCCGGCCCTTGATCTGCTTCGCGGTTTGAATGGTAATCCGGCGCTGGCCCTGGTGTAACAGCACCACGCCGACCACCACCAACACATACATCATCACCATCCCCACGACGCCCAGGATGCCGATCTTGCCCTCCGCCGGGTTCCAGAGGTTCTGGCCCACCTGGTCCACCCAGACGTGACGCACCATCGCGGGCATTCGCGCCACGATGCCGGCCATAATCAGCAGCGAGATGCCGTCACCCACGCCGTGCTCTTGGATCTGCTCGCCGATCCACATCACCAACAGCGCGCCGGCGGTGAGGGCCACGATGCTCATCAGCTCGAAGCTAAAGCCCGCTCGGTTGGGCACCAGATATTGGCCGCCGGACTGGATGTTCTTGACGCTTCGGGCGATGAAAATGGCCTGAACAATGCAAAGCAGTACGGTGGCGTACCGCGTGTATTGGTTGATCTTCTTCTGCCCGGCCTCGCCTTCCTTCTGCAGCTCTTCCAGCGGCTTGATCACCGTGGCCAGAAGCTGGAAGATAATCGAGGCGCTGATGTAGGGCATGATGCCCAGGGCAAAGACCGACCCGTTGCTCAGGGCGCCGCCGGAGAACATATCGACCAAGCCCATCGCCCCGGAGCCCAGGTCTTCGGCGGTTTTCCGCACCACCTGGGTGTCCACGCCGGGGATGGGCACAAAGGCCCCCACCCGGAAGAGGGCGAGCATAAACAGCGTGAAGAGAATCTTCCGCCGTAGCTCAGGAATCCGAAAGCAGTTAATAAGCGGTTCAAGCACGATTTGCTTTCCTGATTACCGGATCAGTTCGGCCTTGCCGCCGGCCGCTTCGATCTTCTCTTGGGCCGTGGCGGAGAAGGCATGGGCCTTGACCGTCAGGGGGCGCGATACGTCGCCGTTTCCCAGAATCTTCACGCCATTGGCGATGCTGTCGACAAAACCGGTCTTCAGCAGGGCTTCGGGCGTGACCACTTCTTCGACCGGCCAGTTGGCCAGGTCGCCGATGTTGATCACCGAGGGCCGCTTCTGGAAGCGCAGGTTGTTGAAGCCGCGCTTCGGCAGCCGACGGAAGAGGGGCATCTGCCCGCCTTCATAGGTGGCGGGGATGCGCGCTCCGGAGCGGGACTTGGCCCCGCGATGGCCGCGGGCCGAGGTCTTGCCCCAGCCGGAGCCGTTCCCACGGCCCACCCGCTTGGTGCCTTTATAACGTTGTCCGGAGACGGCGTCTGAAAGATTCACTCGAGTTCCACTCCTCTCAGTCTCGCCACGGTGGCCCGGTCGCGGAGCGCTTGCAGGCCCTGCAGCGTGGCTTTCACCAAGTTTTTGGACGCAGTGCTGCCGTAAGCCTTGGTCAGCACGTCCCGCACGCCGGCGGCTTCGACCACGGCTCGGACGGCGGCTCCGGCGATGATGCCGGTACCCGGCGCGGCCGGGCGCATAAAGACGCGCGAGGCGAGATAGCGGCCGGTGACCTCGTGCGGCAGGGTATGGCCCGCCAGAGTCACCTTGTGCATCGAGCGCCTCGCCTGTTTGAAGCTCTTCTCCACGGCGTTCGGCACACCGTTGGCTTTGCCGTAGCCGATGCCCACGCGCCCGTTGCGGTCGCCCACCACGGTCAACGCGGCAAAGCTGAACCGACGTCCACCCTTGACCACGGCAGCGGTGCGAAAGACCTTGACCACGTTCTCGTAATGGTCGTCACGCTGTTCGGCCTGGGGTTCGTCGCGCCGACCACGCCGGCCGCGACGTTCGCGGGCGGTGGGCTGGTGTGAGCGCGCCCCGCGCTTGAAGACGGGTTCGGCTTCAGGCTCCTGCTCCGCCGGTGCTTCGGCGGCATCGCCGCCTTCGGCCGGGGTGGCGGCTTCCGAAGCCTCTGCCGACGTGTCGGCCGGGGTGTCCGGCGACGCTTCGGCGGGCGTTTCAACCGCCTGGACTTCGGGAGCGTCCTGAGCGTTCTGCTCGTCCTTTTTTTCCGGTGTTGCCTCGGACAAGTTGGACTCCTCTGAACGAGTGACTACAAAAATCGAATTAGAAAACCAGGCCGCCCTCGCGGGCAGCGTCGGCCAGGGCCTTGATCCGGCCGTGATACCTGAATCCGCCCCGGTCGAAGACGACGGTGCGAATGCCGTGAGCCACGGCCTTTTGAGCCAGGCGCTTGCCCACCGCTTGAGCGGCGGCACAGTTGCCTGTGCCCTGGACGGCCTCGCGGACGTCGGCGCTCTGGGACGACGCTGCGGTCAGGGTCTGGCCGCTGATGTCGTCGATGATCTGAGCATAGATATGCTTCAGGCTGCGGTACACGGCAAGACGCGGACGGTCGGCCGTGCCGAACGTCTTTTTGCGCACCCGAAGGTGACGCCGGTGGTGCTGCAATCGTTTGAGCTTTTGCTTGTTCATCTCGGCTATCCTGCTTACGACGAGCCGGCGGCCAACGCCTTGCCGGCCTTGTGTTTGACCTCTTCGCCCAAGTATCGAATGCCCTTGCCTTTGTACGGTTCGGGCGGACGGATGTCCCGTACGGCGGCTGCGAACTGACCCACCCGCTGCTTGTCGATGCCCCGGATGGTGACGGTAGCGCAGGGCAGCACTCCAGAACCGGTCACGGACACGCTGTCGTTCTGCGGCGGGTCCACGGTGATGTCTTCGGGGATTCGGATGCTGACTTCGTTGGCGTAACCGCAACGGATGACCAACTGGTCTCCGGACAGCGACGCCCCGTAGCCCACGCCCGCGACCTGAACGGCCTTGCTATAGCCCTCGGTCACGCCGGTGATCATGTTGCTGATCAGCCGATGGGTGGTGCCCCACATCGCGCCCTGCAGGCGCAGCTTCTTGGGGTCGCGGCCCTCGAACTCCTTGGGGCCGACGGTGACGGAGCCCTCGCCGAGAGTCACGGCGATCAGAGGATGCACGGTCATTTCGACCTTGCCCTTGGGGCCTTCCACCGAGAGCGTCGCCCCGTTGAGAGCGATCTGGACCCCGGCGGGGACAGATATCGGGTTCTTTCCTATTCGCGACATAATTCTTTCTCGTCCAATGCGGAGGCGATTACCACACGCTGCACAGTACTTCACCGCCCACACGTTGTTGTCGGCATTCCCGGTCGCTCAGCACGCCTTGGGGCGTGGAGACCACATAGATGCCCAGGCCATTCTTGACCGGCTTCAGGTCGGCCGCGCCGGAGTAGGTGCGGCATCCGGCGGTGCTGACGCGCTGAATCTCGGTAATCACGTCCTCGCCGTCCGGCCCGTACTTGAGGTACAGCTTGAGCATGGGCTGGGGCTTGGTGTCCAGGGGCTGAAAATCGAGGATATAGCCCTCGCGCTTCAAGACCTCCGCGATGGCGGCATTGAGCTTCGAGTGGATGACCTCTACCGTCTGGCTCCGATTGCGCAGAGCGTTCCGAGTTCGGGTCAACATATCCGCGACAAGGTCGTTCATCGTCATGAGTCGCTGACTCCTGTTCGCCAGTGGCGGCTTACCAGCTCGCCTTTCGTACGCCGGGGATCTGCCCGTTGGAGGCCAGGCTGCGGAAGCAGATGCGGCAGATCCGGAACTTGCGCAAGTACCCGCGTCGCCGCCCGCACAACGCACAACGATGGTACGCGCGCACGGGAAACTTCGGGGTTCGGTTACAACGGTTGATCCAAGCGGTCCGAGCCATTCCTTATCCTCAGTTTTCTGCGAACGGCATGCCCATTTGGCGCAGCAGCTCGCGGCCTTCGTCATCGGTCAGGGCGCTGGTGACCAAGGTGATGTGCATGCCTTGCGTGACCTTGACGCCGTCGGGATCGATTTCGGGGAACACCACCTGCTCGTTAATCCCGAACGAATAGTTGCCGTGGCCGTCAAAGCCCTTGGGTGAGAGGCCGCGGAAGTCGCGAATTCGCGGGATCGCCAAGCCAATCAGGCGTTCGAGGAATTCGTACATCCGGGTGCCTCGCAGCGTGACCATCGTGCCGACGGTCATGCCCTGGCGGACTTTGAAGTTGGCGACCGAGACGCGCGCCTTGCGGGGCACGGCCTTCTGGCCGGCCACAGCGGTCAGGTCGTCGAGCGACTGCTGCAGGCGTTCTTTTTCCTCGCTGCCGCGACCCACGCCGGCGTTCAGGACAATTTTCTGGAGCTTCGGCACGGCCATCACGTTCTTATATTGAAAACGCTCTTGCAGAGCCGGAACCACTTCGGTTTGATATTGTTTCAAAAGGGTCACCACGTACCCCGTCTCCAATAACATCAGGCTGTCGGTTCGAACACGCCGCCACACTGCTTACAGATGCGTGTGACGTTTCCATCGACCCGCTTGCGCTGGGCGCGGGCCTTGCCCTCACAGGTGTTGCAATACAGGGCCACGTTCGAGGCGTCGATCGGGGCTTCCTTGCGGATGATGCCGCCGCGCGGATAGTCCCGGTTCGTGTTGGCCCGAACGTGCTTGTGCTTGACGTTCACGCCCTCGCAGATCAGCTTGCCCGCTTTGGGGAAGACGCGGAGGACGCGGTGGGTTGTGCCCTTGCGCACCGGGGTCGCCCCGCTGAAATCTTTGAGCAGCACCACTGTATCGTTCTTATGAATCTCCATCGGTTTCCTCACACCACCTCGGACGCCAGGGAAATGATCTTCATAAAGTTCTTGGTCCGAAGCTCGCGGGGGACGGCTCCGAAGATGCGCGTGCCTCGCGGGTTCTTATCCTCGCCGATAATCACCACGGCGTTGGAGTCGAACTTGACATAGGACCCGTCGGCCCGCCTCAGGCCCTTGGTGCTTCGCACGATCACACCGCGGCAGACTTCGCCCTGCTTGATCGGGGCGTTGGGGGCGGCCTTCTTGACGCTCAGCACAATAATGTCGCCGATGTTGGCGTAGCGCCGGCGGCTGCCGCCCAGCACCTTAATACAGGCGACGCGCTTCGCACCGCTGTTATCCGCCACATCCAGCCGGGTTTCCGCTTGAATCATGACTCAGGCTTCCTGTCCTTGTTCCAAGATTTCGACCAGACGCCAGCGCTTGGTTTTGCTCAGCGGGCGGGTGGCAGCGATGCGCACCCGTGCGCCCAAGCGGGCTTCGTTATTCTCGTCATGCGCCTTGAACACCTCGGCTCGGCGCACATACTTGCGGTACAGCGGGTGCTGCACCATGCGCTGGGCCTTGACCACAATGGTCTTGTTCATTTTGCTGCTGGTGACCACACCGGTCACCGCCCGTGGGGGCTTACGTTCCGTGCTCATGATTCGGACGCCTCACTCTGATCGGCCTCGGGGCGGTTCGCGTCGGAGCGCTCCAGCGCTCGCTCAGCCATAATGGTCCGCAACCGGGCGATATCTTTTCGTATCTTGCCCAACTCCGCGGTGCTCTCCAAGTTCTGGGTGGTGCGCTGGAAGTGCAGGTTAAACTGACGCTGCTCGGCGTTTTCCAGCTCATTGAACAGCTCGGCATCGGATAAGGCTCTGATTTCGGACGGCTTCACCAGGCATGCCTCCTGTGGGCCAGTTTCATACGAAGGGGGAACTTGTGGGCGGCCCGGTTGAGGGCGGCGATGGCCGCCTCTTCGGGGACGCCGCCGACTTCGATAATCACCGTGCCGGGCTTGACCTCGGCGACCCAGAATTCCGGCTCGCCTTTGCCGCTGCCCATCCGGGTCTCGGCGGCCCGTGCGGTGACGGACTTGTGCGGGAAGACGCGAATCCACAGCTTGCCCTCGCGGGCCAGATAGTGGCTGATGGCGACGCGGCCGGCTTCGATCTGGCGGGCGGTAATCCACCCCGGTTCGAGGCTCTGGAGGCCGTAATCACCGAACGCAACATAGTTGCCTCGCGTGGCTTCGCCCTTTATGCGACCGCGCTGAACCTTGCGGTGCTTGACTCTCTTGGGCATCAGGGGCATCAGTTCACTCCTTCCACCGCGGCGCCCGGTGCCGCAGCGGGATTCACATCTTCAGCGGGAGCGCCGGCCGGCTTCGAACGGGCTGCCGGGGCGCTTTGGCCCTTCAGGCTTTGCTTTTCGCCGTTGTACACCCAGACCTTGACGCCAATCACGCCGTAGGTGGTGACGCACTTGGTCAAGGAATAGTCAATGTAGGCATCCAGCGTGTGCAGCGGGATCATGCCCAGCGTCACGCGCTCGCGCCGACGCATCTCGGCCCCGCCGAGGCGGCCGGAGAGCTCGATCTTCACGCCCAAAGCCCCGGCTTCAATCGCCGTCTCGGCAGACTTGCGCAGCACCCGGCGATACGCCGCGCGCTTCTTCAGCTGCTCGGAGATGCTCTGGCCGATCAGCCCGGAGCTCATTTCGGGCTTCGCGATCTCTTTGATGTCAATGTGTACCTGGCACCCGGCGAGGGCCTCAAGCTCCGAACGCAGCCGTTCGACTTCCTGGCCCTTGCGCCCGATGATCACGCCCGGCCGAGCGCAGTGCAAGGCAATCCGGGCTTGGGCACTGGTGCGCTCGATGTCGATGCGCGGGATGCCCGCGAATTCGTAGTGCTTGTGGATGAAGCTCCGAATCTTCTGGTCGGCGACCAGCAATTCGCCGAATTGCTTCTTGTCGGCGAACCACCGGCTCCGCCAGGATTCGGTGATGCCCAGCCGCAGCGAGATGGGGTTGATCTTCTGGCCCATACTTTACCTCTGGTCAGACAAAACCACGGCGATGTGGCAGCCGCGCTTCAAGATAGGCCGGACTCGGCCTCGGTCGCCGGCCCGCCAACGCTTCAGCGTCGGGGCTTCGTCCACATACGCACGTGTCACGTAAAAATCGTCCTCGTCGAGTCGGCCGCCTTTTTCAATGGCATTGGCCCAAGCCGACTTGACCACCTTTTCCAGCAGCCGAGCCCCGCGCAGGTTGCTGACGCGCAGCGTATCCAACGCGGTGGGCAACGGCATGTTCTTGATCAGTTTGGCGACCGGCCGCACCTTGGTGGGCGACACTCTCGCGTGCTGATGTCTTGCTTTGGCTTCCATCGTCCTGTTCCTGCTCCTGGAAGAGCGTTCGTACTATTTCCGGCCCGAATGGCCCCGGAAGACCCGGGTGGGCGAAAACTCGCCCAGCCGATGGCCGACCATGTTTTCCGTCACGTACACACGGGTGAACGTGCGGCCGTTATGCACCATAAACGTCTGGCCCACAAAGTCGGGAATGATGACCGACGCCCGCGACCAGGTCTGAATCGGCTCGACGCCGCCGCGATTGACGGACCGCTCGACCTTCTTCAGCAGCTTCTCGGCCACATAAGGGCCCTTTTTCACCGAACGCGACATGTCAACTCCTTACGGACTCTATCGGGTCTTGCTGCGACGGCGCACGATAAACGTGTTCGACGTGGCCCGCTTGCTGCGGGTCTTCCCGCCCTTGGCGGGCTTGCCCCAGGGCGAAACCGGGACCCGTCCGCCGCCTGCGCGGCCTTCGCCACCACCCATCGGGTGGGCGACCGGGTTCATCGCCATACCGCGCACCTTGGGACGGCGGCCAAGCCAGCGGCTGCGGCCCGCCTTGCCCAAGCTGATCTTCGAGTGATCCACGTTGCCCATCTGGCCGATGGTGCAATAGCAGTTCAAGTGAATCTTGCGAATTTCACCGGACGGCAGAGCGACCAGGCCATACTTGCCTTCTTTGGCCTGCAAGGTGGCGGAGACGCCGGCGCCGCGAACCAGTTTGCCGCCCGCGCCGGGGACCAGCTCCAGGTTATGAATCGGGGTGCCCGGGGGGACGTTCTTCAGCGGGAGGGCGTTGCCGACACGCGGCTCGACCTCCTCACCGGAGACCACCATCTGGCCCACCGCCAGCCCGCGCGGGGCCAGGATGTAGCGCTTCTCGCCGTCCACGTAATGCAACAGGGCAATCCGGGCGGTACGGTTCGGATCGTACTCGATGGTAGCGACCTTGGCCGGCACGCCGTGCTTGTTGCGCTTGAAGTCGATAATGCGGTACCGGCGCTTGTGCCCGCCACCGCGGCGGCGCATCGTCATCCGGCCGGTGGCGTTGCGGCCACCCGACTTCTTCAGCGGCTCGGTCAGCGATTTTTCCGGCGTCGTACACGTGATCTCGGCAAAGTCCGAGTATTGCATCGTGCGTTGGCCGGGCGTCGTGGGTTTTCTCTGTTTGATCGGCATATTAGTGCAACTCGATTCTGTGGCCGGGCTGAAGAGTGACCACGGCCTTTTTCCAGTCCGGCGTGTGGCTGGTGCCGCCACGTCGGCCGCGCCGCACCTTGCCGCGCCGCCATAGCGTTCGGACCGACTTGACTTTGACGTTGAAGATCGCTTCGACGGCCTGCCCGATTTCGGGCTTGCGGGCCTTCTTCGCCACCTTGAAGGTGTAGGCGTTTTCCGGCTCGCCCTGCTTGTTCGGCCGTTCGATCAGCTCGGTGCTCTTCTCGGTGACAACCGGCTCGATGATGACTTTTCTCGGATCGTTCATCAGACTTTACCGTCTTTGTTGTCTTCGTTGCTGAACCGTTCGACGACGCTTTCGAGCGCCGCGCGAGTGACCACAAATTGCTTCGGCCTGAGCAGGTCCCAGGCGTTGATGTCGCTCATCCGCTTGATCGTGACCTTGGGCAGGTTCCGCACCGATTTGACCACGCTGTCGGACGCGCCGAGCGTGGCGATCAGGCAGGAACCATTGACGTCCAGGGCCGCGAGCATATCGGCGATGGCCCGTGTTTTGGGCTGCTCCAGCTCGATCTGGTCCACCACGCGGGTGGCGGACTGAAGTTTGTCGAGGAAGGCGCTCTTCAGGGCGGCCTGGCGGGCCTTCTTGGGGATCGCATAGGAGTAGTCGCGGGGGTGCGGGCCGTGGGGCACGCCGCCGCCGCGATGGTGGGGCGCGATCCAGGAACCCTGGCGGGCGCGGCCGGTTCCCTTCTGGCGGAAGGGCTTCTTGCGCGTGCCGGTCACTTCCGACCGGTTCTTGGCGCTCGCGGTGCCGGCTCGGCGGTTGGCCTGATACATCAGCACCGCCTCACGCAGGACCGCCTTGTTGACCGTGCCGCCGAACGTCGCCTCGTCAATACTCAGCACGTCCACCTTCTCGCCGTTCATATTATAAATATCAAACTGCAACATCGTGATTACGCCTTCACTCGAATGCCGACGCCGGCCGGGACGCTGAGGTTCTGCAGGGCGTCCGTGGTCTGCGAGGTCGGTGACATGATATCAACAATGCGACGGTGCGTCCGAATCTCGAACTGCTCGCGGGACTTCTTGTCCACGTGCGGCGACCGGAGCACGGTGTACCGCTCGATACGCGTCGGCAACGGTACCGGGCCGGAGATGCTCGCCCCGGTGCGCAACACCGCGTTCACGATCTGCTCGGCCGATTGGTCAAGCACCTCGTGGTCGTATGCTTCCATCCGAATCCTGATTCTCGTCAGATTGGGCATCCAGCCTCTCCAATCCAGTCGCCTTGCGGCCCGTTCCAAGCGTCGTTCGCACCAGCGAACTCAGCCCTCCGAAGCACCGTAAACCCGGTACCCCAAAGGTGAAAAGATGCTCATTATAGAACTCCAAAGCCGTCCGTCAAGTGAAAATCGACAGTTTATGACGAGCCGAGTTGTAAAAAAATGTAAAAACATTATGGTGTATGTTAGCAATTTACTAACGTCAAGATATAGTGCCGTGCAAATCGCGCGGGCAAAAGAAAATCGCCGTAAGTTATTCATTAGACACGGTTCCGTCCGAAAATCAAACGGGGCCTTACATTAAGCCTACGATTTTAGGCATCAAGTCATCGGGCACCGGGGCATATTCCAATGGCTCAATCGTATGCGTGGCCCGCCCCTGGGTGAGCGAGCGAATGGTCGTGGAATAGCCGAACAGCTCGGCCAGGGGGACCTTGGCGTCGATCACGCGCAGGTCGCCGACCAGATTCATGTCCAGAATCGTGGCCCGGCGGCTGTTCAGATCGTTCATCAGGTCTCCGACAAAGGCCTCCGGAGCGGTGACTTCCAGTTTCATCAGCGGTTCGAGCAGCTTAAGCCCGCTTTCTCGGCCCGCGTTCTGCAAGGCTCGGCTGGCCGCGGCCACAAAGGCAAGGTCGGACGAGTCTTCACTGTGGAACGATCCGCCGAGAATCGTAACCTTAATGTTAATAATGGGATAGCTGGCCATCAGCCCGGCGCTCGCAGCGTTCATAATGCCTTCGCCGGCCGCCCTGATATATTCCTGGGGCAGCTCGCCGCCCTTGACTTCGTCCTCCACGGTCGGGCCGTCGAGGCTCTCGAACGGCTCGACGCGAATGCGGACGTGCCCGTATTGGCCGCGCCCACCGGTTTGCTGGATATATTTGCCCTCGGCTTCGCAGCTTTTGCGGAAGGTCTCGCGGTAGGCGACGCGGGGCGGCCCCACGTTGGCACCCAGCCCGAACTCGCGTAACATCCGATGCACCAAGACCTCCAGGTGCAGCTCGCCCATGCCGCTGATAATCGTCTGGCCGGTATCGGGGTTGACGTGGCGGCGGAAGGTGGGGTCTTCTTTCTGAAGCTGGGCAAGGATTTCGGACAATTTCTGGCGGTCGGCCGTGGTCTTCGGCTCAATCGCCTGGCTGATCACGGGGACCGGGAACTTCATCTGCTCCAGAATAATCGGGTGCTCTTTCTCGCAGATGGTATCGCCGGTGGCCGTGAACTTAAGCCCCACCAGGGCGACAATGTCGCCGACTGTGGCGCTCTCCATCGGCGTCCGGTCGTCGGCGTGCATACGCCATATCTGGTTGACTCGTTCGACCCGTTCACGGGTGGCGTTGTAGAGGCGTTTGCCGGAGTGCAGCGTTCCGGAATAGATGCGAGCATAGCACAGTTCGCCATAGCGGTCGGCGGAGAGCTTGAACGCGAGGGCTGCTAAAGGCTCTTTCTGACTTGGCTTACGGCTGACCACTTCATCGGTGCCGGGTTTGACGCCCTCGATGGCGGAGACCTCGACGGGCGACGGCAGGAAGTCGCACACCGCGTCGAGCACCGGCTGGATGCCGCAGTTTTTGAGGGCCGAACCGCACAGCACCGGGGTGACGGCCACTTTCAACGTGGCTTCGCGGATGCCCGCCATCAAGTCCTCTTCGGTGATCGGCTCCTCATGAACGTATTTTTCGCCGACCAGGTCGCTGTGCTCGGCCAGCACGTCGATCAATTCGCTTCGGTGCAGCTCCGCTTCGTGGAGCAGGTCGCCCTCCAGCTCGCGCACCACAAAGTCTTGCCCCTGGGAAGCGACATCGAATTCGATGGCTTTCATCTTCACCAGGTCAACGACACCCCGCAGATTGTTCTCCAGACCAATCGGAATCTGAAGCACCAGGGGCGTGGCCCCCAGCCGTGTGCGCAGCGAGTCCACCGCCTTGTCAAAGTTGGCACCGGTGCGGTCTAACTTGTTAATGAACGAAATCCGGGGGATATGATAGCGGTCGGCCTGTCGCCAGACGGTTTCGGACTGGGCCTGGACCCCGGCCACGCCGCAGAACACGGCCACGGCGCCGTCGAGCACGCGTAGGCTGCGCTCCACCTCGGCCGTAAAATCCACGTGGCCGGGTGTGTCGATAATGTTGATCTGGAAGCCGCGCCAGGAGCAGGTAGTCGCGGCGGAGGTGATGGTGATGCCGCGCTCGCGCTCCTCGACCATCCAGTCCATCGTGGCCGCGCCGTTATGCACCTCGCCCATCTGGTGCTCAACGCCGGTGTAGAACAGAATGCGCTCGGAGACGGTGGTCTTGCCGGCGTCGATATGGGCCATCACGCCAATGTTACGTTTTTTGCTGAACGAGGTCATAACTGCTTTCTAATCTGTAGCTTATGTAAGCTGCTGGTCTTATGAAAAACTCAAGGTCTCCGTTGGACGGAGCCTTTTTTCTACGCAACGAGCCGACGGCCCCAGCTCGGGCCGCCGGCTCGGCGTGAAATCTTGATTGAGCTTACCACGCGAAGTGGGCGAAGGCCTTGTTGGCCTCGGCCATCTTGTGGATATTCTCGCGCACGGTCATCGCGCTGCCCTCGCGGTTGTACGCGGCGGTCAGCTCGTTGGCCAGCTTGAGGTGCATGGGCTTGCCCTTGCCTTTGCGCACCGCGTCACGAATCCAGCGAATCGACAGGCTGAGCTGCCGCTTGCTGCTGACGGGCACCGGGACCTGATAGGTGGCGCCGCCGACGCGCTTGGAGCGCACCTCGATCTGGGGTTTGACGTTCTCAATCGCCTTCTCGAAGACCTCGATGGGCGGCACATCGGTGATGCGCTTGGCGATCACCGCCAAGGCATCATAGAAGATGCTCTCCGCCGTGCTCTTCTTGCCGTCGAGCATAATGCAATTGATGAACTTCCCGGCGAGGCGGTTGTTGTGCTTCACGTCGGGCTTCAGGAACCGTTCGGTTGATTCGAATTTCTTCGCCATCTAAAGCGTCCTCTCCACTATTTCGGCTGCTTGGCGCCGTACTTCGACCGGCTGCGGCGACGGGCATCGACGCCGGAGGAGTCGAGCGTGCCGCGCACAATATGATAACGCACGCCGGGCAGGTCGCGAACACGGCCGCCGCGCACCAGCACGATCGAGTGCTCCTGGAGGTTATGCCCCTCGCCGGGAATGTAGGCGCTCACTTCACGGCCATTGGTCAGCCGCACACGGGCGACCTTGCGCAGCGCCGAGTTCGGCTTCTTCGGGGTGCGTGTCATCACCTGAAGGCACACGCCCTTCCGCTGCGGGCACTTCTCCAAATCCGGCCGCTTGCTCTTCTTCTTGAGTTGTTTGCGACCCTTACGAACCAGTTGGCTGATTGTCGGCAAAATACGTCTCCTTTCCGGTTAACCGGCTGCCTCGGTGGTATCATCTTCGGGCAGCTCTTCTTCCTTCTTCATCAACGCGTTACGGTATTTGTGGAACCCGGTCCCGGCCGGCACCATATGTCCAAGAATCACGTTCTCCTTCAGGCCGGTCAGGTCGTCCCGCTTTCCGGCCAGAGCCGCCTCGGTCAACACCTTGGTGGTCTCCTGGAACGACGCCGCGGAGATGAAGCTCTCGCTTCGGAGCGCGGCCTTGGTGATGCCCAGCAACAGCGACGACGCGCTCGCCGGGCGACCGCCCTGCTCCACCACCCGCTCGTTCTCGGTTCGGAACTCGAACTTATCGACGATGGAGCCGGGCAGCAGGCCGGTGTCGCCCACGTCCTCGCCCACCTCCACCTTGCGCAGCATCTGGCCGATGATCACCTCGATGTGCTTGTCGTTGATTTCTTCGCCGCAGAAGCGGTACACGTTCTGCACCTCGTTCAGCAGATACTTCTGAAGCTCCTCTTCGCCCTTGATGCGCAGGATGTCGTGCGGGACCATCGGGCCGTCGACCAGCGGATCGCCCTCACGCACCGGGCTGCCGGCGGTGACCAGCAGGCGCTTGCCCTGGGGTACCAGGTGCTCCTGCTCGATATCGGCGGCATCGTTGCGGACGATGATCGAGCGCCGCCCGCGCTTCCGCTCGCCGAGCTGCACAATGCCCGAAATCTCGCTCATAATCGCCGGGTCCTTCGGCTTGCGGGCCTCGAACAGCTCGGTGACGCGCGGCAGGCCAGCGGTGATGTCCTGGGTGCGGCCCATCTGGCGCGGGGTACGGGCCAAGAGCGCTCCGGCCTTGACCGACTCGCCCTCTTCCACCTCGATATAGGCCTTTTCGGGAATCGAATAGATGCCCAGAATGTCGCCCTTGCGGTCCTCAATCATAATCTGCGGGTGCAGGTCGCCCTTGTGCTCGACAATCACGGAACGCTCGGAACCGCCCGAGTCGATCTCCTTCCGCATCGTCTCGCCTTCTTCGATGTCGATGAAGCGTACCGTGCCGCTCTTCTCGGTGACGATCGGGCTCATGTGCGGGTCCCAGGTGGCCAGCACCTTCTTGGCCGAGACCTTGCCGCCGTCCTTGACCAGCAGCTTCGCGCCGATACGCATCGGGTAGGTGCCCAACTCGTGCTCCTCGGCGTCGCGAAGGACCAGGCTGCCGTTCTGGTTCAGCACCACGTGGTCGCCTTCCGGGCCTTCGACGCTGACGATGTTCTCGTAGTGAATGGTTCCGGCCGCGGGGGCCACCACGCGGTCCGGCTCGGAGCCGGCTGTGGTGGCGACGCCGCCGATGTGGAACGTCCGCATGGTGAGCTGGGTACCCGGCTCGCCGATCGACTGGGCGGCGATGATGCCCACCGCCAAGCCCTCTTCGACCAACTGCTGCGTCGAGAGGTCCATCCCGTAGCATCGGGCGCAGATGCCCTTGGACGCCTCGCAGGTCAGGGGCGAGCGCACCTTCATGCTGTCAAAGCCGAGGTCTTCAACCGCGCGGGCGATATCGGCGGTGATCACCTGGCCTTCTTCGACAATCAACGTATCGTTCTTGCGGTCGATGACCGTTTCGCCCGCGACGCGGCCATAGATGTTCTTGGCCAGGCCCACCGTGCCTGCGGTCTTGGTGATGCCGTTGGTGGTGCCGCAGTCCTGCATCCCGACCACCACCTGCTGGGCCACGTCGGCCAGCTTGCGGGTCAGGTAGCCGGACTCGGCGGTCTTCAGGGCGGTGTCGGCCAGGCCCTTGCGACCGCCGTGCGTCGAGCTGAAGTATTCCAGCACGGGCAGGCCTTCGCGGAAGTTCGCCTTAATCGGTGTCTCCATAATTTCGCCCGACGGCTTGGCCATCAGGCCGCGCATCCCGGCCATCTGGCGGATCTGCATCGCGCTACCACGGGCGCCGCTGTCGAACATGCACCACAGCGGGTTGATGGTCGAGATGCGTTCGATGCGGGCGCCGACAATTTCGCGGATGCATTCACTAACACGCCAACCGGCTGCCGCTATTGCGACGCCAAGTGGATTGTGAGTGGTATTACGCCAATAGGCATCATGCTGCTTCGCGCTTGCCGGCAAATCGGACTTAATGATGTCCTCAACATCTGATATGCTAATGCAGACCGATTGTGTTTCTTTCGGTAAGTTTTGCAGGTATTTGGCTAATGGAGCGTACTTGCCCTGCGATTTGCTTGCGCTGCTTGAACGCTCCAGTTGCGCTGCAGCAATACCTTTACCGGAATCTAGTTCGCGGGTGCATTTACTAACACGCCAACCGGCTGCCGCT
>CAZBCO010000194.1:0-9966 GCA_964490295.1 uncultured Planctomycetota bacterium | reverse complement strand
CTCGTACTCGTGCTCGTACTCTTGCTCGTACTCCTGCTCGTGCTCGAAACGTACCACGAAAAAGCTCCCGCGTAGAATAACCACCGCCCATTCCCCCGCGCGCCCATGCTCCCATGCCCCCATGCTCCCATGCCTCCCATGCTTCCCTTTTGGCGTTCACGGAGGATAAAAAAAAAGAGCACCCCGCTTGCGCGGGATGCTCGTGGTGTTTCGCTCCGAAGCGGGGTCTCGGACCTTATTTGAAGAGGTCTTTGACGCCTTCCTTGAGGCCTTCGACCGCTTCTTTACCGCTCTCGACGGCTTCCTTGCCGGACTCTTTGGCTCCTTCGACCGCCTCCTTGCCGGACTCCTTGGCACCTTCCAGCTCTTTCCTGCCGGTGTCCTTCGCGCCTTCGAGAGCCTTGGTGCCTTCTTCCAGGGCCTTCTTGCCGGCCTCGGTCACGCCGGCCAGGGCCTGCTCGGCGAGCTTCTTGCCGTTCTCAATGACCAAGGTGTTGATGTCGGTGAAAATCTCCTTGGCCGCATCGGCGATGGAGGTACCCTTGTCGTCGCCGCCGGAGCCGATGTTTTCCTTCTCAACGGCAGGCAGAGGCACCGACAGCTTCCGGCCCTGGGCGACCTTGGCCGACAGGTGGACCTTGCCTTCCTTGAACACGAACTTCTTGATCAGCACGTTCTTGCTCGGCCCCTTGTCGGCTTCGGGTTCGGGCTTCTCGGACGGCGGCCCGGCGAACGCTTCGACGTTTTTCTGAATCTGCTGGATGTTGCTGTCGAAGCTGGGGAGGTCCACCTCGTAAGTCACCTGCGGGCCTTCGATGAGAATCTCGTCGATGACGATGGTGTCGCTCATCAGCGAGCGCAGATCGAGCACCGCACGCACCGTGCCCAACTCGAAGGAGCTGGGGGTCTGATACCCCTCCGGGTTCCCGATGATGAACCCCTTAAGCTCGGCCTTGCCGGAAAAGGGCGAAATGTTCACCGTCTCGATGGTCACCGGCGTGCCGGTGATCTTGGGCAGCACCGTCTCGACCGAACTCTTGACGATGCCGTTCAGCGAGACCAGCAGCACGACCACGCCGACGATGACCACCAGCGGCACCACAATCAACAACACCTTCAACAACTTCTTCATAGCCCACCTCCTCTATCCGCACGCACCGGTTACTGTCTGCCGCTCCACACGGATCGGCCACCCGATAGAATTGTACCCCGCTCTGCCCGGCGGGTCAAATCGAAAACGCCAGGAACTTGCGGGGCGGCAGCCGTGGGGGATACAGGGCCAATAGAGGCTTGCCGGGTCGGACTTTGTGTTTTCTGTGTTTCGCTCTTGATTTATAAAATCATTGTGTATAATCCGCAAGTCGGATACGGAGGTGCATCCGGCGGAAATGAAAACCTAAGCGAGGAGGTGGCTATGCAGAAGTTCGAGTGCAATGTGTGCGGTTATATCTATGATCCCGAAGTGGGCGACCCGGACAACGGGGTGGACCCCGATACCCCGTTCGAGGACCTGCCGGAAGATTGGCTGTGCCCGGAATGCGGGGCCGATATGGGCATGTTCTCGTTGTACGAGGAAGACGACGACGAGGACGTATAGGCCGCCTCCGGCCGCATCGGGAGCGCTCCGGTGAGCCTCCGGTGATTCCCAGTGTCCCGACCCCAGGGCTTGCGCTGACGCGAGCAGCGGGTATCATCGGGGGATGGATATTCTGTACCTTGAAGCCTTGAATACTTTGGGGGACCACCTCGGCGCGGCGGTCTGGGCGCTGCTGGTGTTCTTGGTCGGGCTGCTTCTGGCCTCTCCCGTGGTGCGGCTGGAGGTGACCAGCCTGCTGGCGTTTCCGCGTTGGTTCATGAAGATGGCCCGCACCTATCTGGGGCCGACGACGTCCCCCCTGCTTCTCGGCCTGTGCATCTTCGGGTTCAACACCGTTGCCATCTTTGTCTACATGATCTCCGGTGGGTTGATCATCCTGCCGATAGTCTTCTGCCTGTTCACGGGATTGAACGTGGGGGCGGCTTTGCTGATGGAGGCTCAGGCGTCGCTGGGGCCGCCCGAAGCCCCGGAGCCGCCGGTCGAGCCGACGCCGCCCAAGCCCTGGGTCGGCCTCTGCGGCCTGTTCGTCATCGTGGTCGAGCTGTCGGCCTTCTGGCTGGCCATCGGCATGGGGCTGAAGCTGGGGCACCTGATGCGGCAGGAGTTCACCTGGGCGACCTTCCGGGCCGCGGCCGAGCCGCGCGTGACGGCCTATCTCCTGGTGCTGGCTCCGGCCCTGCTGATCTCGGCCATCGCGGAGACCGCGGCGATTAAGGGCGCTCTGGGGAAGCCGGAGCCCGGCGAGGGCTGACGGCTCAGATCCGCTTGAATCGGGGCACACCGGTCAGCTCGCGGGCCGCGCGGGCCACGTCGTCGCTCTGCATCAACGTCTGGCCGACGAGTATCGCATCGATGCCGCCGGCAGCCAGTCGCTCGACTTCACCGCGAGCCTGAATCCCGCTCTCACTGACCAGAACACAGCCCGGCGGCACATCCCGGGCCAGCGTTCGCGAAGTCTCCAGATCGATGGTCAGCGTGTCGAGGTCGCGGTTGTTGATGCCGAGGATGTCCGCACCCGCCGTGACCGCTCGGGCGACTTCCTCGCGGCTGTGCGTCTCGACCAGAGCGGCCATCCCCATGCGGCGGGCCAGGCCCAGATATTCGGCGAGCTGCTCGTCGGAGAGGATGCGCACGATCAGCAGCACCGCATCGGCCCCGGCGGCTCGGGCCTCGAAGACCTGGTAGGCGTCAATCACGAAATCCTTGCGCAGCGCGGGCATCGGCGCGGCGGCCCGCGCCTGGGCGACGAAGTCGAGCGAGCCGCCGAAGAACGCGGCGTCGGTCAGCACCGACATCGCCGCCGCCCCGGCCTCGGCGTACCATTTCGCGATACGGGCGGGATCGAAATCCGCGCGGATCAGCCCGGCCGAGGGCGAGGAGCGCTTGATCTCGGCGATGAGGGCGACCTCGGAGCGCTCGGCCAGCGCCGCGCGGAAATCACGGGGCGGCTCGGCCGCCTCGGCCTCGGCCCGCACCTGCTCCAACGGGCGGCGCTCGGCCGCCTCGGCGACTTCGCGGCGCTTATGCTCGACGATGCGGTCAAGAATCATCGGGGGTCCTGTTCCGGGTTGGGGGCGAGGTCGGCATCCCGCCCGCGTCGTCAATCTTTCAGCGGGACCGACCAGTAGGCCTCGTCCACGAAATGCTTCCAAGTCTGGTATTTGGGCGAGCTGATCTTGAGGCGGATCACCGGGCTGCGGCGCGGCTGGGCCGGCGGACGGATGAGGCGCATCCCGGCCTCCGCCGGACGGCGTCCGCCCTTGCGCGTGTTGCAGCGGGTGCAGGCGCAGACCAGGTTGGTCCAGGTCGATTGCCCGCCCTGCGAGCGCGGGACGATGTGGTCCAACGACAGCTCCGAGGTCGGGAAGCTCTTGCCGCAATACTGGCAGGAATAGTCGTCCCGTGCGTAGATGTTGCGGCGGTTAAACTTCACCGTCTGGCGCGGCAGGCGGCTGAACAGCAACAGGCGGATGATGCGGGGCACGCGGATGCTGAGGCTGACGGTGCGCACCCAGTCGCCGTCGCCCGCCGGGAAGAGGTGCCGCGATTGGCTCAGCTCAATCCAACTGTCGAAGTTGTAGCTGTTCCACTCATCGCCGGTTTGCGAGACCACCTCGGCGTGGTCTTTGCACAACAGGCGGAACGCCCGGCGCGCATCGACCACGTGAATCGCCATGTAATTTCGGTTCAGTACCAGGACGCTGGCATCCAAGCCGCTCATTGTCTCGCTCCAAAAAGCCGCTGGTATTATAGGACGCCGCGCCGAGACAAGCAACACCCCGGAAGATGATTATCCGGTGAGCGGGGGATGAGCCGCCGGTGGGCGCGGGGCTACCCCTTGGCCGTGTCGAGGCGCTCGGCCAGGTCGAGTCCGTAGTACTCGGCGAGCATGCGGTAGAGTTCGGGTTCGTGGCTTCGGAAGCGTTGCGGCTCTTCGAAGAAGGCCTCGCTGGCGGCGGCGAAGAACTCGCCCAGGTCGGCGGCGGCCTCGGCGGGCAGCAGCGTCCAGCGGCCCTGTGCGACCGCCTCGGCCATGGCCGCGTGTTCGGCCCGCATCCGGGAGCGCCAGGCCCGCACCCGTTGTCCGTCGGGCTGAGGCGGCGTCCCGTCCACGGTGCGCGTCCGCATATCGAGTTGGTGGGCGAACTCATGAATGACCACGTTGGACCCGGCATCGCCCTCCATCAGATCGCCCCAGGAGACCACCCCGGCCCCGCCCATCCAAGCCTCTCCGGCGCGATGCTCTCGCGCCTCGCGGATGAATCCCTCCGGCGTCGTCTCGGTCGAGGGAGCGTAGTAACTGGTCGGATAGATCAGCACCGATGCCACGCGGTCGTAGCTCTCCGGGTCGAGGTGCAGGGTCAGCAGGCAGGCGTAGGCGGCGACGGTCACGCGAACCTCGTCGGTCAGGGCCATCCCGCCGCAGCCCTCCAGGTCCTTCTCGTCCAGGAAGACGCGCAGGCGGTCGGCGAGCGTGGAGCGTTCCGCCTCGGTCAGCGTCGCCGCCTGCCACACATTGCGCTCGATGATCCCGCGCCATTGTTCAGGCACCGGCCCCGCGAGCACCCGTCGTCGTCGTCGTTGTTTAAGCCATCCGAACATGCCCCCGATTATAAACCGCTCCAACCCCAAACGCGACGCGCTACTTCGCCTCAAAGGCTCTTCGACCTCGCGGTCAAGCTCCCCGGGTGGGGAAAAGTTTTTCACTCGTAATCCTGACGGGCAGACGTATAATAAGTCCGGTCGTCTATTCAACGGCCCGTGGGTTGACCGAGAGGACGCCACCGGTAACTGGTGCCCAGTTCTCCGGGAATCGCCGGCCCAACTGCAAAGCATAAGGAGCGCCAATGACTTCCAAGGAACGTGTATTGAATTGCCTGGCCCGCAAGGGCATGGACCGACTTCCCGTTCGGCACGAAGCGGAACCGCCGGTGAACCGGGAGCTGATGGAGCATGCCGGCTTGTCTACCGAGGGGCTTTCCAGAGCGTGGGCCGATTCGAGAACCGGCCTCTATCCGCTGCTGGACTGGCTGGGCGACGATTTCCGCTATGTCGAGCCGGAGTACATCGGCCCCGAATTGAAGGCTTATGAGGATGAAACTCAGGAGGGCATCTGGGGCGAGCGGTATCGGATGGTGAACTACGGCGCGGGCGAATACAGCGAGGCCACGGTGCTCCCCTTCGCCGGGGTGACCGACCCGGCCCGGCTCGATGACTTCCGCTGGCCGTCGGCGGACTGGTATGATACCGCCTCGGTCAAGAGCCAAGCCGAGGCCCTGAAAGATTATGCCGTGGTCGCAGGGAACGCCGGCTTTATGGACCTGATCAACGGCACCGCGCGGACACGGGGCGTCGAGCAGGTGCTGATGGATATTGCGATGGAAGACCCTGTGTACCTCGACATTATTGATCGGCGGTGCGAGTTCTTCTACGAGCATACCCGCCGCATCCTCGAAGCGGCGGACGGAACCGTCGATATCATGCACATGGGTGAAGACTGGGGTGCCCAGAACGGAGCGCTGATCAGCCCCCAATGTTATCGCAAACTGTTTATGCCGCGATATAAACGGTATGTCGACATGATTCACGGCTTCGGCGTCAAAGCCATGATCCATATCTGCGGCAGCGTTCGGAAACTCCTCCCCGATATCATCGAGACCGGTTTCGATATCTACGACGTGGTGCAGGTCTCCGCCGAAGGCATGGGAATTGAGGGCCTTAAAAAGGACTTTGGCGATGCCATTGTCTTCGCGGGCACCGTTTGTGTCCAAACCACGCTGCCTTCGGGGACCGTTGACGATGTGAAGCGCGAGGTTGCTTTGCGCCGGGAACTGTTCCATAAGGGCGGGCTGATTCTGGGGCCGACCCACGCCATACAGGCTAACACGCCCGTGGAAAACATCCTGACCATGTATCGTGAGGCCGGGAGCCTGACCCAGGAGTAGGAGTCCCTCGGTAGCACACTTTTTATCATTTGAGGACAACGACGTATGCCTTTTGCACCTGAAGATCGACGCCTGTTGCGCGAGCTGGCCCGCCGGGTGGCCGAGGTCGCGGCGATGCCCATCCAAGAGGAGCGACGCCAACTGTGGAAGGCCCAGAACGCGCTGCGGCGGGTCCGCCCGCTGATTCTGGTCTTCCCCGAAGGCTCGGAGCGCGAGCTGCTCCCCCCGTCCATTCTGCAATGCGAGGGCGAACCGGCCCGGAAGATCGAATACCAGCTCCGCCGCCGCCTCTATTTCTTTGAACACCTGCACGACGACAAGCCGGTCGAAAACGAGTGGCTTGTCAGCAAGGTCATCCGTCACTCCGGCTGGGGCCTCGATCCGCAGTGGGAATACAGCGACGACGCGACCGGCGCCCGCACGTTCGTCCCGGTGATCAACGAGCCGGCCGACCTGAGCAAGCTCCGCCTGCCCCGCGTGGAGTATGACCCGGACGCGACCGAGCGGAACCTGACCGAGGCCCGCGAGCTGTTCGGCGACATCCTCAACGTCCGGCTCAAGGGCGTCGCCGGCATCGGGTTCCACCTGATGCGCGAGTACAGCAACCGGCGGGGTCTGGGCAACGTGATGATGGACATGGCGGCCAACCCGCAGATGGTTCACGACGCAATGAGCCATTTCGAAGCGGGCTACCGCGGCCTGATCGAGCAATACGTCGAGCAGAATCTGCTCGACCTCAACAACGACAGCAGCTATAACTGCTCCGGCGGCGTGAGCTATACCGACGAGCTGCCGTTGCCCGACGCCGACCCGGAGCGTGTGCGGCCCTGCGATATGTGGGCGTTTGCCGAGGCCCAGGAGCTGGCCCAGGTTTCGCCCGCGATGCACGAGGAATTCGCCCTGCAATACGAGCGGCGGCTGCTCGCTCCCTTCGGGCTGAACACCTACGGCTGCTGCGAAGACCTGACCCGCAAGCTCGACGACGTCCTCACCATCCCCAACCTTCGCCGAGTCTCCATCTCGCCCTGGGCCGACGTTGCGGCCTGCGCCGAGCGGCTGCAAGACCAGGTGATCCTCTCCTGGAAGCCCCACCCCGCGTATCTGGTCGGCGACTTCTGCCCCGACAAAATCCGGGACTACCTCCGCGAGGCTTTGGACGCGACCCGAGGCTGCGTTATGGAAATGGTGCTCAAAGACACCCACACCTGCGAACACCACCCCGAACGCTTCACCGTCTGGACCGAGATCGCCCAGCAGCTCGTCGCGGCGTATTGACGCCCGCCGCCTGAGCGATGCGATGTCGCGCGTGGCCTCATCCGTTCAAGGCTGCTCTTCGCCTCTGCCGTGGGTTTTCGTTGTTCGCGGCAGGCCCAGGCCTTGGGTTATCGGGTTCTATGCAAGATTCTGAGCCGACAGACGGCGGTTTCGCCAATCGGAGGTTTCGCCGTCCCCATCGCCACACGCTTAATCTGGTCTCATATGCTTCCCTTTCCCGCTCTCATCGGGTTTGGGATTGAGCACGGCGGTGGCGAGGTCGATCCGCAGGGCGCAGACATAGCCGTTCCCGTCCACCCCCCAGAGCAGCTTGCGTTTCGCGTCGTAACGGGCGCCGAAGTTCCATCCGTACATGCTGCTCTTGCGATGGCCGATGGGTTGGTTCTTGATGTTCAGAACCAGCCAGCGGTTGCTGTTGGGGTCGTAAGCGGCCATCTTGTTGCCGGGCACCATTTTCTTCTGTCCGCGCACGACCGCTTCTTCGAGAATGCCATCGCAGATCAGAAAGATGTCCAAGTCGGGGATATAGCGCCACTCCCGAATATAGATGCAGCCCGGAGCGATGTCTCGCGGATTCTCGGGCCGCAGGGTGACGACCTTGTTGTTGTCCAGTTCGATGGCCCTGATTTCCGTTCCCGTGCAGCCGCCTTTTCCCGGACGTCCCATCCCCAGCAGGCGGTTGCGCTTGGGATCGGCCACGAGACCGAACCAGTCGGCGGCGGCTTTGCGCGCAAACTCGCCTTGGGTTTTGACGCTCTTCAAGCGCATGTTCTCGTAGTCCAGGCGAAGATACGACGCTTTGGGCGTGAACGGCGCCGCCACCGTGCCGTCCGGCATCCAGGCCGCCATGCTGCCCTGCAGCGGGGACGGATAGCGCCGCCATTCGGCCAGCAGCGGATCGTAGGTGGAAATGAAGTTTGGGCTGCCGCGCTGACTGCACACCTGTACGATCTTTTTCAGCTTGCGGTCGTACACGTAGTCGGACCAGGAATGGTTGCGGATGAAGCGGTTGCCGTTGAAGCTCAGGCCGGTCACGGAGTCGCCCGATGCGCCGATCATGCCCAGCGGTAGTTCTTCGGGGTAGGGCAGCTCCCATCGGTTGGTTCCGAGGTGGTAATGCGGCGCGGTGGTGCTGCAGTGCGACGAGTGGCCGCCGTTCCAGTCCACGATCAAGTCGTAGTCCGTGGCCAGCGCCTTGGTGCCCCAGTGGCGACTGCCCGCGCGGCGGCGCGGCGGGTTCATCGGCACCCATTCGTTGGCCGGCAGATTCGCCAGCTTCTTCTCGTGTTCGGCGGCATTGGGCTTGGGGCCTTGCAGAAAATAGGCGGGATGCAGGTTGCCGCCCCAATACTGGCGGGTGTCGGGCGGATAGGCTTGGGCTTTCGTTTTCGGGGTCCAGGTGTTTTCCGCGATGTCGTAAGTCCAGACCGTCGGGCCGACATGCACATAGCCGCCCTTGTACATGTAGCCGTTGCTGACCTGGATCGCGCCGTTGCCGGTCGCCTTGATGTCATGATTGGCCCGCGGATCCGGAGCGGATTCCGGATGCTTCTGGAACCATTGGCGCTTTTGGGGGTCGAACACCCAGGTGTCGTTCGTCAGGTAATCAAAGTGATCCCCGCCGAACAGGATGTAAAGCCCCGTCTTTTTATCATAGACCGGCGTGCTCAGCACGCGGGGCGGCGGTTCGGCGTCGAGCGCGTCGGCTCCGATCTCAATCGCGACCTGAGCCTGCTGCATGGCAAGAATCGGCTCAGACTGCAAAACGCCCTGCTTGACGCCTTCCGCTGTCTTGAACAGCTCGCGCGCCCGTGCGAAATGCCGCCGCGCGAAGGCGACCTGGCCCTGTTCGTAGGCGGGCAAATCCTTCAATTCGGCCAGTTCCTTGTCGAGGGTCTCGAACGACTTCAGAAAGGCCTCGAATGCCGGGACGGCTTCCTTGTCCAGACGCTCACGCTCCGCTTCGGGTTCCAGGCCCTTGAACCAGATGTGGCGGGCCAGGGCGCGGGCGCGGCGCAGCGCGACCTGGCTCTCGTTGGCCCGGTCGCAGTAGACTTGCAGGGGGTTCTTCTTGCGCAGTTCTGGATAGAGGTTTCGCCATTTACCGTCCGCCAAAACGCGCGTGTGTGGGGCGGAATCGTCCACATACTGGTCGAGTCCGTCCAGCGCCAGCCCGTGCCCCTCCGGCGCTTTGCAGAACGTGGCCCAGATCAGCCGCATTCGTTTAGCGTGTTGGCCCGGTCCAAAATTTCTGGGGTGCAGCGATCTCCGGTCGTATCCGTCACCGCGTTTTCCGGTGGAACCGTTTGCCATCGCATGGGTAGCGAGGGTCAGGAAAAGCATCACGACGCCTGAGACAATGGCTGTGAATCTTCGGTTTGTACGAATAAACGATAACACGGGCATATCTCCTTCGCCTGTCTTCAAGACAGGTAGTCCGTAGAAATTCCCGGGCTGGCCACCCGCATCATCTGTTCCAGCAACAGATGACTTAAGTGTTGCTTGATGGCTTCCAAGCCAGTCCTATTATACAGGTTTTCCAGCTCGTGGGGGTCGTTGTTCAGGTCGTAAAGCTCGTACCGGTCATCAACATACGCGACCAGCTTCCAGTCGGCGGTTCGGAGATAACGCATCTTGCCGAATCCGCCC
>CAZBCO010000193.1:0-10401 GCA_964490295.1 uncultured Planctomycetota bacterium | reverse complement strand
TCCGCCGTTCAGTTCTTCTCCGAGCAGTCGCAAGGCGACCGGTGGCAACGGGGGCATGCGTCCGCATATTTGCGAACCACATCTTCCATTTCGATACCGGAGATGCTGGCGAGCGTACAGAGCCAGGCGAAAACGTCGGCGAACTCCTCTTCGAGATTCTTCCGGTCGTTGTTCTTACGGAGTGCCGAGGCCAGCTCGCCGACCTCCTCGGTGAACCACATAAAGGTCCCGCCGATACCGCGGGCCTTATCGCGGTCAAAATAGATGGCTTCGATCAATCGCTGGAACTCGGCAATCTGCATATCAGTTGTCCTCGTTGACCACTCGCTCAAGCAGTTCACGCACTTCCGGCGGCATGTGTATTTTGTTCAATTCGGGCATTCCCGCCAGTGCCCGTGCCACCACGTCAACACGGTCAGGCACGTCAAGCAGATCATTGACGATGAGGACGTTGGCCCCGCGCAGCCTGCACAGGCCGCCCTCACCCTCATAACGCACATGACGCACCTCAATATCCAGCCGCTCGGCCAGAGCGGTCAATTGATCCAGCAAGTCGCTCCAGTCCATATCCGTTCCCTACGGTACAATCACCGGTACTTCGGCGTGCAACAAATCGATGCGCACCGGAAGTTTGCCCGAATAATCCCCATCGACCTGGATCGGCACGGGGGCCTTGGCGCGGAGCTCGACACTGGAGCCGCGCACCTGCGTGGTGTCATCGTATTCAAGGATTCGCCCGCGCAGTCCGCCCCAGAGGTAGCGCAGCAGGTCGGTGCGACTGCGCCCGCGCATCAAGCAGATATCAAAGAGGCCGTCGGTCGGGTCGGCATCTTCGACAAAGCCGAAGGGGCCGCCGTAACTGTGGATGTTACAGATCAGAACACAGGTGGCCTGGCCCACGAGCTGACCGTCAACCACGACCTCCATTTCCGGAAAGCGATAGGTCAACAGCGCCTTGATCGTGGGCACCACATAGCTGAGCATGCTGATTCGGCCCGTGCGACTTTGGGCCAGGGTCATCGCCACGGCGGCGTCGAATCCGGCCCCGGCGAAAAGCCCGAAGCGCCGGCCCGCGATCACCCCGACATCCAGCATTTCTGTCTTGCCGCGCCGGATCATCTCGCAAACACGCGGGATGCTGTATGGGATGCCATATTCCTTGGCCAATACGTTCCCGGTGCCGGTGGGGAAGATGGTAACCGGGATCGGCTTGCCGTTCAGGCCATTGATCACCTGATTGAAGGTGCCGTCGCCCCCGACGCAGAGAATAATCGCCACGTCGTCTGGGGAGGCCGATGCCGCGGTGACCTGAGCGGTATCGCGTTCGGTGGCCCATATCAGGTCGACGTCGTATCCCACCGAGCGCAGGGCAGCCTCCAGGCGAGGGGCATTCTTGCGTCCGAACCCCAGCCCGGAAGTCGGATTGGCAATGACAAGGCATTTATCAGGCATCGATATTCCCGAAAACATTCCCGATAGTGCGGATAGTATCACGTCGCCGCATAGACTGCAAGCCTTCTTGGCCGCGGGGTATTCAGGCTTGTGTGCCTGATAACCCGTAAAAACAAAACCTACAAAAAATATGTAAAAGGGCTTTTGAGTTCTTGACGATCTCCGTACAAGCTGGTATATATATATTATGGTAAGCATTAGAAGTAAAAACATTGGTGCCGATACCATACGCCGGGCACGCCGAGTCCTGGGCGAGAACCGCGAGGGGTTCGCCCGTCTGTTGGGCACCTCGGCGGACCGTGTACGTCGGCTCGAAGTGGGCCTGGATGCTCCGCCTGACGACCAGATTCAGCTTCTGGCGTTCGTTCTGGCCGCGGAACGGGTGGGGGCATCGCAATGCCCGGCGACCTGTTGGCAGGTTCGCGGCTGCACGCCGGAGTCTCGCTCGCAGTGCGGCTCTTACCAACTGAATCACGGGCATCTGTGCTGGTTACTGGCCAAAGGATTTTGCTCCGCCGAGTCCCATATAGCCAAACCGGACGTGGCGTCGGAATGTCGGGATTGTTCCGTATATCAAATACTGGCTGTGAACCAGTCCGACCTCAATGACGAGGGAGAACGGGTGGGGGACTCCCTATGCATCATGCCCAGGCCCGAAAGGGCCCTTTCCAGCCGTTAGTTGTTGTCCTGTTACCGTCGTCATCTATCAAGAAATCCGAGGTTTCCTATGTCGAAAACAGTAGCTGAGATAAACGAAAAGATTCGGAAGGGCACGGCAGTGGTCGTGACCGCCGAAGAGATCATCGATATTGTCAAGGAGAAGGGCGTCACTCAGGCCGCTCAGGAAGTGGACGTGGTGACTACCGGGACATTTGGCCCGATGTGTTCTTCCGGGGCCTATCTGAACGTCGGGCACACCAACCCGAAGATCAAGCTGGGTGGCGGCAAGGTCACCTTGAACGATGTGGAGGTCTATACCGGGCTGGCCGCGGTGGACCTCCAGATTGGCGCCACGGCCATTGCCGAAGACGATCCGAAGAACAAGGTCTATCCGGGGGCGTTTGCCTACGGCGGCGGTCACGTGATTGAAGACCTGGTGGCCGGGAAAGACGTCAAACTGGTTGCCAAAGCCTACGGGACCGATTGCTATCCCCGCCGTGAATTGGCCACCTGGCTGAATCTGAAACAGGTGAATGAGGCGGTGCTTTTCAACCCGCGCAACGCGTATCAAAACTACAACTGCGCGGTCAACCTGTCGGATCGCACCATCTACACCTACATGGGCACTCTGAGGCCCAAGCTGGGCAATGCCAACTATTGCTCGGCCGGGCAGCTCTCGCCCCTGCTGAATGATCCGTACTACAAGACCATCGGCCTGGGGACGCGTATCTTCCTGGGCGGCGGGGTGGGGTACGTGACCTGGCAGGGAACCCAACATAATCCCGATGTGCCGCGACGGGAGAACGGCGTCCCCAAGGGCGGTGCCGGGACCCTCGCCGTGATCGGAGATTTGAAGCAAATGAATTCCGACTTCCTCGTTGGGGCGTCCTTCAGGGGGTATGGCTGCACTCTGACCGTTGGTCTGGGTATCCCCATCCCCATTCTGGACGAGGACATCTGCCGATTTACGGCCGTGACCGACGCGGATATCACCGCGCCGATTGTCGATTACAGCGAGGCCTATCCCAACTGTAAGCCAGGCAACTTGGGCGAAGTCAGCTACGCGGAACTTCGCACAGGAAAAATCACGGTGCAGGGCCAGGAAGTGCCGACCGCATCGCTGTCCAGCTATCCCAAGGCCGTGCAGATTGCCAACACGCTGAAGGAATGGATCCAGGCGGGTGATTTCCTGCTGACGGAACCGGTCAAGGCTTTGCCGACGGCCGGGGAAGGGTATGCCTTCAAGCCGCTGCAAGAACGTCCGTTAAACTGATCCCGAACCAAACACCGAAGGGGCTCCCGTTTGGGGGCCCCTTCTTCATGTCCGGTCTCTTCCGGTCACTCGTTGCCGCAAGCTGCCGAAGCTATCTTCGTGCGACTCGTGGTTGCGGACAATGCTCCGCGCCGTATAATAATAGCAGTTCGTTTGGCTTTGGCTCGGAGGGAATATGAGCGGCACCGACAATCCCATGGATGTTTATTTTGATACGATGCCTGATCTGGGTGCCTCTGACCTGCACATGAAGGTCGGTGCTCCGATTATGATGCGCATTGGCGGGCTGTTGCGAGCCTTGGATATGGAGCCGATTACGTCCACCCAAGCCGAAACCTTGGCTTATGCTATGCTGGACGCCCGAGCCCGGGAGATTTTCGAGGCTTCGGGCAGCGTGGATTTAGCACATCTTACCGCCGGGGGGTGTCGGGTACGCGTCAATGTGTTTCGTCAGCGTGGCCAGATCAGCTTGGCCGCCCGCTTTGTCAACCCGGTGATCCCAACCTTCGAAGAACTGCTGCTGCCGGTCAAGACATTCCGGCAGATTGCTTCGGGTGATGCCGGCCTGGTACTGGTGGCGGGCCCGACCGGGTCCGGAAAATCCACCACGCTTGCTTCCATCATTGACTACATCAACTCACGCCGCAAATGCCATATCCTCACACTGGAAGACCCCATCGAATACATCTTCGAGGACAAGAAGGCCCTGATTAACCAGCGCGAGATCGGTCTCGACAGCGATTCGTTCTCTGGGGCATTACGCTATGCCCTTCGCGAAGACCCCGATGTCATCCTGATGGGCGAAATGCGTGATGCTGAAACGGTGGCCACCGGGTTGACCGCCGCCGAAACCGGACACCTGGTATTCGGAACGCTGCACGCCTCCAGTGCGCCCCAGGTGATCGGGCGTCTGCTCGACCTCTTCCCGGGAGACCGGCAAGTACAGATTCGCAAGAGTCTGGTTTTCAACCTGCGAGCGGTGATCTGTCAGAAACTCCTGCGATGCTGTCGTGAGGGGCGCGCCCGTGTGGCTGCTTGCGAAGTGATGATCTGCACTCCGCCCGTCCAGAAACTTATCGACGACGGCGAGGACAAGAAGATCGCCGAGGTCATCCGTCGGGGCGGCAGTGCCGGGATGATTGACTTCACCCAGAGCATTCACGACTTGGTGAAGCAGGGCCTCGTCACGCGTGAAGAAGCTCTGGCCAACGCCCCGAATCCCAACATGTTGCAGTCGTTGTTCGATGGATTGGATATCACCTGACGTGTTGGCCTTATGAACCTGTCCCCAGATACTTTGACTACGGCAGTGATTTTCGATTGTGACGGCGTACTGGTCGACAGCGAGCCGCTGCATCGCATCGCGTGGGAGCGTACCTATGGCCGCCGCGGTGTGGTGGTGCCGGAGGTGGATTACGCCTGGAGCATCGGCCGCCGCGATATCACCTTCGCCGAGATTATCGCCAAGCGGTTCGGACTGAGTGACTCCGGCCCGGACTTGGTGACCGAGAAGCGCGGGCACCTGATTCGGATGATCGCCGAAGAGAGCAACACATTTAGCGGCCTGCCGGAGTTGGTCGCCCGGTTGGCACTCAGCCGCCACCTGGGCATCGCCAGTTCCGCGATGCGCAGGGAGATCGGCCTGGCCACGCAGCGATTCGGCCTCGAACGGTACTTCAACGTTATCGTTAGCAACGAAGACGTCACCCACCATAAGCCGGATCCGGAACCGTATCTGTTGTGTGCCGAGCGCCTGGGGATTCCGCCCGATCGATGCGTCGTCTTTGAAGACTCCGTATCGGGGATTCGTTCGGCCAAGACGGCAGGCATGAGCGTCGTCGCGTTCACCAGCACATTTCCTGCCGAAGAGCTTGCCGAGGCCGACGCTGTGATCGATAGCCTGGCGGAGACCGACAAGCTGGTCGATTTGGTCCAGAGCTTGGAATCCAAGCCGGAATAGCAATTCTTGCGATGTCTTTTGGCGACGTTGTATGCTTGACTCGCGTAAGAGGGCCGGGTAACATGCACCCAAGGGAAGGATGTTGCACGGAGGGAACCGATGGACGGTAGTGTGTGCCACGCCTGCGGCCGCGGGATGTCTCTAAAAGATCTGGAGAATAATACCTTCCGTGAAATTGACGGCAACCTGCTTTGTCCGGAGTGCCGGCTGAAACTGGATCAACCCAAGCGGATGCGTTGTCCCCATTGCGGCAAGCAAAGCACCGCCACGCTGGAGAACGGCAAATACCTTTGCAAGCACTGTGGGAAGGAACTGGGCGGCCGGGCGGACAGCGGGGTGATCGATTCAGCCCGGCCGGCGGGCAGTCGTGATGCCGTTGTGGAGGCTCCGCCCTCTCGCCTCTCGCGCCATACGCGGCGTAAACGCGACAAATCCACGCGGGTGCTTGCCGTGTCGTTGTCCCTGTTCGTGGCCACCACCGTGTTATTGGGAGCGTTGCTCATTCGGCAACACCTTCTGAAAGACGCGGATCAGTCTTCAACCACCGGCGAGACTTCTGCCGTAACGCCGACGCCGGACCCACCCAAGTCGCCGGATGAGCGGGCTTTGGCAGCAGCAGCCCAATGGCTTGAGGAAAACCCTGACCGTAAGGCCGACGCGATTGCATTGTTTACAGAGGCTATCGAGGGGATGGACGGCCCGGAATACCGGGTCAAGGCGCGCGGCATTATTCTCGAATTGCAGCGGCAAATGAAGGCCGAGGCCGAATCCGAGGCCAAGGAGATCGAGAGCCTTCGAACGCAACTGGCGGCTGCTCAAAAGCGTATCGAGGAACTTCAGGAAGCGGCCAAGGCTTCCCCCAAGCCCACCGAGGCCGTTGAACCTCCGGAAGGCCCAGAACCGAAGCCGCCTGACGTGGCTGAACCGCCGCCCGATGACGCCCCGAAGGTAAAGGAGACAGCGGACACGGCCAAGCCCGACCCGGCAGCGGTGTATGATAAGGCGCTGAAAGCATCCCAGCAATTGGTGGATCAAAGGCGATACGGCTCGGCACGGCGGGGACTTGACGAGGCGGCCGATGCCTTGGGGGGCACCGAATACGCCCGTAAGGCACGCGACGAGAGTGCTCGTGTCCGCAATGATGCTTACGCCTATTACGCCACCATTTCCGGGCGCGCCGAAGGATTAATCAAGGATCAGGATTACATCGGGGCACATGCTCTTTATAAGCAAGCCCTCACCTTGGGCGTGCCGGAGATTATGCGCCCGGTTCAGGAAAAGCTCGGTGAGCTTGAGCGTCTTATGCGGCCCGCATCGGATACCGCAACAGAGCCGCCACCGACACAGGCCACCGTGGAAAAGCTGGTCAACGAGCTGAAAGCCGATGACGAGAACGTCCGGGCAGAGGCGGCGGGCAGGCTCGGCGTGGTGAAGGCCGGCAACGCTGTGCCGGCACTGATCGAGGCGCTCCGGGACAAGGCGTGGTTTGTGCGCTATCGCGCGGCAATGAGCTTGGGCGATCTGGGCGATTTGTCCGCTGTGCCCGCGCTGATAGCCCTGTTGGATGACCCCGAAGCCCCGGTGATCTTCGACGCCCATCGTTCCCTCAAGAAACTCACCGGGCAGACCTTCTCCGACCGCGAGGCCGCCAAATGGAGCGCTTGGTACCGACAGAACCGGCCCGACGGCACCACCGAACCCGCCCAGCCGGCAGCCCATCAGCCCGTGTTCGAGACGCGCGTCATTGAACGTCGTTACGGCCCGGACACGGTTCGGATCAGTGTGCCGTTGGGAACCAAGGTTCCACCCGGTACGCGGGTTGAACTCTCACGGCAGGGCAAGACAGTTGCGATTTTGACGGTCAAAGTCAGCGCGGATGAGGACGTGAGCGGTGAGATATCGGAAGTGCCGGCGGGCGTGTCCATCAGCCCCGGCTTGACCTTGACCGCGACGTTGCCGAAATAGGCTACGACACCAGCCGCCGGATTGGCTCAACGCCGATGCCCTGAACCCGAAAGACCTTGTTGCGCGAAGTGCCGCCCGATATCAGCGTGACCCTCGACTTCGGAATCCCCAACGCCTGGGCGAGCGTTTTGGCCACCGCCGCATTGGCTCGCCCGTCTTCCGGAGGAGCCGTTACCGCGATCTTCAAGGCTCCGTCGTGTTCGCCGAGCACCTCGTTACGCGATGCTCGCGGTTGGGCGCGGACCGAAAGCAGTACGCCGTCATCATCAGGGCGACAACACATCATTGCACATAGGCCTTGGCCAGGGCGTCCAGTTCATCCGCGAAATCGCGAGCCGAGCGGTATCGGTCCGCCGGATTCTTTTCGAGCATCCGATCAATGATCTCCGTGAGCGGCTTGGGTACGCTGGGTTCGATCCCACGGAGTGGGGCCGGGCGGTTCTTTACCTGACTGAGAAGAATCTCCTGCTGCGATTGCCCCGATGCCACGGGCATGCCGCTGAGCACCCGATAGAACGTGGCCCCCATCGCATAAATATCTGCCCGGCAGTCGATCTCCCGTCCCAAGGCTTGCTCCGGGGCCATGAAATGAGCCGAACCATAGACCCCGTCGGCTTGCTCGACCGTGCGGCTGTCCTGAAGCATTTTGGCAATGCCCAGATCACCGATTTTGACGATGCCTTCAAAGCCGATCATCAGGTTGTCGGGTTTGATGTCCCGATGCACCACGCCATGCTTTTCCGCATACACCAGCCCGCGAGCCACATCGACCATCATCGGCAGCACATGGGTGTAAGGCAATTTCTGCCCTCCGGCGATCTGGTCTCCCACGCTTCCGAAGGGCATGTATTCCATGGTGTAATAGCACTGTTCTTTCCACCAGCCGGTATCGAAGACCTGCACGATGTTGCGGTGGCTCAGGCGTCCGGCGGCGTGAGCTTCTGCGATGAAGCGCTCGACAAATTCCGGATCGCTCACCAGGTCGGGCGCGAGGAACTTGATCGCCACCGCCCGGTCGATGGAAAGCTGAATCGCCTTGTACACCGTGCCCATGCCACCGCGCCCGACGCGCTCGACGATGCGGTGGCCGGCCACCTCCTGGCCGATCAAGCCCCCGCTGGCCCGTCGCTCGTCATCATCCAGCAGAGAAAGCAGGCACTCTCCTACCCGCACCCGATCGCCGGGCTTGAGCACCGCTCCGGCGACACGCCGTCCGTTGAGATAGATGCCGTTCAGGCTGCCCGCATCTTTGATATGAACGCCATCGGTGCGGCTTTCAATCCGCATGTGCCGCCTGGAGACCAGGTTATCCGGAAGCACCACATCCGCTCCGGCGTCACGGCCAACCATTAGCTTCTGGCCGGTGGTGATGCGGAAGGAATCTCCGCGTCCTGCCCCTTTTTCGATGACGATTTTCGGCATCGTTACGTTCAGTCCTTGATCTGGCCCAACTCGCGGGATCGGTTGTAAGCCGCCTCAATCGCGGCGGTCAGTTTGTGAGCGAAATCGTCGCGCTGCATCGATGTGATGGCCGCTTCGGTGGTCCCGCCCGGCGAAGTCACCTGGCGTCGGAGCGTTTCCGCATCTTCGCCGGTCTCCGTCAGCATCCGGCCCGCTCCCAGAATAGTCCGGTTGACCAGAACGCCCGCGTCGGCCTGCGAAAGCCCCAGCCGCTGAGCCGCCGCCATCATAATTTCCGCCATATAGAAAACATACGCCGGGCCACTGCCTGATATTGCCGTGACCGTATGAATCAGCGGTTCCTCCAGCTCAATCACGGCGGCGCAGGACTCGAACAGGCGCCGAGCGGCAGTCGCGTCGCTCTCGGTGGCGTGCGTTCCCCGGCAGATTGCCGCCACGCCGACACCCAGCAGCATCGGTGTGTTGGGCATCGCCCGAATCACGCGCAGCGGTTGCGGGCTTGCGGCTTCAATCTGTGCGATTGATATCCCGGCGGCAATAGAAATCACCAAGGATTCGGAATCAAGCAGCGGGCCAATCTCACCGAGCACGTCGGGCAGCACCTGCGGCTTGACTGCCAGCACAAGAGTCTTGGCTCGGCATGCGCTCGTGTTGTCGGGCACCGTCCGGGAGCCGGTGGCCTGCTCAAATAGACGGCGGCGCTCTGCGCTCGGATCGCCGGCGATGATCTTTGAGGCGGGGACCAACCCTGCCTCCACAACACCGCGGCACAAGGCCGTGGCCATGTTGCCCGCTCCGATGAATCCCAATTCCGCCAAGCACATTCGGGATAATCCTCCAAGTCACAAGCCTTTACACTGACAATCTAGCGTATTGGAAGGCGAACGTCAACGAGAACCGTCGAATTACGGCCTGATCGAATGAAAAGGGGCGGGCTTCCGGGGTTCATCGGGCGGTTTTATCCCCAAAGCAATAGACGGCGCCGTCCCCGGCCCCGATGACCAACCGCCCTTGGGCCACGGCGGGCGAGGCGAGGATTTCGGAGCCGGCGGTAAATCGCCATACCTCGCTTCCATCGGCCAGGTCCAAGGCGTGCAAGACGCCATCCGATGCCCCCACATAGACCGTGCTTCCGACAATTACCGGCGATGAATCGATCTGGCCCTTAGTGCGGCTTTTCCAGACCGGCTTCCCGTCTTTCGCTCGTACACAGGACACTTGCCGAGACCGTGAGGCGAACACTACCCGATCGTCGGTCACTGCCGCTCCTGAAAAGCATGCTCCGCTTTTTCGGTCTTCAAACTGCCATGCGATTTTGGCATCAGCGGTGTTGATGGCCCTGTAAGTCCCGGCCATGTCGCCCAAAAAGACCCGCCCGTTACGATGGGCGGCCGCGGCCGCAAAGTTGCCGTCGGTTTCGGCCGCCGCCCGCTGCTTGCCGTTCGCCAGGCGGATGAATCGCACATCGCCGTCGCAACCCGCCACCACCACGTTCTCCCCGATAACGCAGGGCGAGCCGTGTACATAATTCTTGGTCTTGACGGCCCATCGCTGTTTTCCGGTCTTGGCATCGAGGCAGTAGAGGTGCATATCATACGAGCCGAAAAGAATAGCTCCGGGAGCGGGCGTGGCGGAAGAAATGATCTTATCCTCTGCCTTGAAGCGCCAT
>CAZBCO010000192.1:0-6230 GCA_964490295.1 uncultured Planctomycetota bacterium | reverse complement strand
TTCACCAAACGATTCGCCGGTGATGTTCTCCAAGGCGTCGGCTGCTGCCGTCTGAACCTCCGGGTCCCCGAGGGCTTCGACCAGATGCGGCAGGGCTTCCCGGGCATGCAATTCGCCAAGAATGGCGATGGCCGACCATCGCACGCCCTCGTGTCGGCTTTGCATGGCCTTGATCAGCGGGGCGACAGCTTCGGCCCCCTTTCCCAGCAGCTCGAGCTTGGCCGCAGAGCGCGTCCTGAAACTGACGAGGTTTTTGATTAGTTGGTCCACGTTTGCCATGAGATTCTACCTCAGAAAATAGGCCATCAGTTCGTGTCCACGCTCTATGAATAAACCGGTACTGCCTGCGCAGTGCTCGGAGAAGGGCAGCTCATGCACCGGCTGAATGCCGGCACCGCACATCGCGAACGGCACGGGGCCGCTTGTATGCGTTCGCTTGGCCGTGGGGGTGGGATGGTCGGGGGTGATAAGGATACGAAAGTCCTTCCTGTCGAGCATGGCATCGAGGATCGGCCCGACCACTTTCGCGTCGATATCCTCAATGGCTTGAATCTTATCCTTGAGGATACCGCTGTGGGAGGCCTCGTCGGTGGCTTCGATATGCACGACGACGAGATCGACCTCCTGAAGGGCCTCGACCGCGGCGTCGGCTTTGCCGCGATAATTGGTATCGAGATAGCCGGTGGCTCCTTCCACCTCGATGCACTTGAGGCCCAGGTAGACGCCGATGCCCTTGACCAGATCGACGGCCGAGATAACGGCCCCCTCGATACCGAAGGTCTCTTGAAAGGGGGTTATGGTCGGGGCCTTCCCCCCACCCCACAGCCAGATCATCGTCGCCGGGTTCTCATTATGATCGGCCCGAACCACGTTGACGTCGTGCCCCCCAAGAACCGTCTTGGATTGCTCCATCAATTGAGCCAGCCGGGCGTCCCCCGGCCCCTTGGGAAGATGCCGCAGGATGTTTTGGCCGATGATATCGTGCGGCGGGGTGCAGTCGGCGGTCATCGGTTCGCGGCCCCGATACACCATCAGGTGCCGGTAACTCACGCCGGGATAAAAAGCGATGTCCGGCGTCGCAAGCTGCTGGTTAATCGCCTGCATGAGTTCGGCGGCTTCTGCCGTGCGAATATGCCCGGCGCTGGAGTCCACCATGACGTCGTCGTTGACGGTCACCAGGTTGCAGCGAAACGCGACGTCCTCGGGGCGGAGCTCGACGCCCATGCTGGCGGCTTCCAGGGGTGCTCGCCCGGTATAACACGTTCGCGGGTCGATGCCGAGGACGGACATAATGGCCACGTCGCTGCCGGGGGGCATGCCCTCCGGGACGGTCTGCATCGTGCCGAGGCGGCCCAACAGGCTCACCCGGTCCATGTGCGGCGTGTCGGCGGCCTCCAACGGCGTCTTGCCGTCCAACTCCTCAAGCGGAAGGTCTGCCATTCCGTCGGGGATTATCACGCAGTATTTCATACGCTATTTCTCGATACGAATGAGTTGGGTCTTCTGGGTTACGGAGTCCATGGCATCTATTTCTTTCAATGCCGAGACCATCTGGTGTTCACGAGCTTCGTGGGTGACCATCACAATGGGCACGTCTCCCTCCGGGTTCTGCTCCGGTTGGACCGCGCTGGCGATGCTGATCTGATGTTGGCCCAGGACTCCGGTAATGGCGGACAAGACTCCGGGGCGGTCCACCACACTGAACCGCAGGTAGTAGTGGGTGTCGATCTCGGCTATCGGCCTGATTTTTGCCGGGGGCAAATCGCCCGATAAAGCGGCATAGGACGCCGCATTGATGGCCGCCCGGCCCAACCCGACGTCGATCAGGTCCGATACCACAGCGGCGGCGGTCGGCATCTGCCCTGCCCCCCGACCATAGTGCATTGTGTCGCCGGTGGCCTCGCCACGCACCCAGACGGCGTTGAATTCATTGTTCACTGCCGCCAGCGGATGGCGGGCGGGCAGAAACGCCGGATGCACGCGCAGGTCAATCTGGCCATCCACGAGCTTGGCCACCGCCAGCAACTTGAGCACATAGCCCATGGTGGAACCAAATTGAATGTCCATGGGTAAGATATGGTCGATGCCCTCAATACTGACGGCGTCGAAGGCAATCTCCCGTGCGAACGCCATGCGCGCCAGAATGGCGATCTTATGAGCCGAGTCGCCCCCGCCGACGTCCAGGGTGGGGTCGGCCTCTGCGAAACCCTTGGCCTGAGCTTCTTCCAGAGCCGCCTGATAGCTGGTGCCGGTTCGGGCCATCTGCGTCAGGATATAGTTGCAGGTCCCGTTCACGATGCCCATCATCTGACGGATTTCGTTCCCGGCATACCCATCACGGACGGCTCGAATCAGGGGGATGCCCCCGCAGACGCTGGCCTCGAAGGAGAGGCTCACGCCGGCGCGCGAGGCGGCAGCGAACAGTTCCGAACCGTGCAGGGCCAGCAGTGCCTTGTTGGCGGTCACTACGTGCTTGCCGCGCTCGATGGCTCTCAAAACCAGCTCTTTGGCAAAGCCGGTGCCGCCGACCAATTCGACAACGACCCCGATATCCTCCGCCGCCCAAAGGGCCTCCAAGTCGCTGCTGAGCATACCCGCCGGCAAGGATACGCCGCGGTCGGAAGTCGTATCCTTATCGCAGACCAGCGACAGAGTGATATCCAGACCTGTACGAGCACGAATCGCATCGCGCTGTTCAAGCACGATCCGGGCCACGCCGGTTCCCACGGTGCCAAACCCTACCAAACCCACGTGCAAACAAGGCATGCAAAAGACCCTCAATGGATTAAACGGCATTGATTATAGTGTTTGAAGAACGGGGCTTCAAGCGACACTCGGCGGCTGGACGCCAGAGGCTAATTGTTGTAGAACGCAGGGGCGACCGGTTTGAAGGCGGCATCGTGGCGCATCCTTGCTCCGACGTGCTCGGCGGCAATCCGGACGCGAGCCACCATCAGGCCGTTTTTCCAGGTCCACAAAGCAATATGCCCGCCGGTCAAGGGTTCGGGATCGGTGTATTCCAAGATCAGCTTGTTGTCGATAAAATAACGAAGATGACCCTGTCTTTTGACGATTTTGATGTAGAACCAACGCCGATGGATATTTCCGCCGGCGGGTATTTTATTCGGGATTTCCTTCACGATGCTCCCGTTTCGCGTGATCGCGGTCTTCGTGTTCCCCCAGCCGCCAAAGATAAAGCCATAGCCGGTATTCAGGTCCTCGCCGTCACCGCAGAGCACGGCATTCATATCGGACACATGGGACTGATAGCCCCCCCGTGTCTGTTGATGCCGGATGCCCGCGGCAAATTCAAGAGTGATATCGCCGGAGAACTCGGTCTTGTTCCATATGGCGGCCGCGCCTTGCATGTTCTCGCCACCGAAAAAAGACCACCGGGGGTCACATCGCCATCGGTTGGTGACCATCCATTCGGAACCTGCGAACCGCCAGTCTGACGGAGACCGGACAAAGCTGTAAGAAACAGTGTTGGGGCAAAAGACGCTGATCTCTTCGGGCTTGACCAGCACAGCATCGGCGGCATAGCCCGACCGCCATCCTTCCAGCGGGGCACTATCCTTATAAGCCAGCACCACCTTGCCGTTCAACTCGCCGACCACATACTCCATCATTCGCCGCAGGGCGACGCGGTTCACCCCGCGCAACGCGGGCGTTTCCGAGTCGGCCACCACTTCGCCGTTACGCTTCAGCTCGATGCGTCCGCTGCTTTCGTCCATTGTTGTGGTATAGGCGATCAATTCATAGCCGGAATCGCCCGACAACGCGCCCGAACCCGACTCGGTCAAGTCCCATCCGGTACAGAGATGCAGTTTGCCCTTTTTGGTCGGGTCGAAGAACCCGGAGGCGACCAGCTCCCCCGAACCGGGGAACGCGGCCCGATGCCAATGGATCGAGCGGGTCTCCCCCGACAGCCGGGTTTGCCGTTCCTGCCAATCGCTTTCTGCGGCGGCCCAGTTGCGCATCGTGCTTTCGCGGGCAAAGGTATCGAGTTGGGTCAGCACAGGCTCGATTTCGCGGGGGAAGTCAACCTGCACACTCGCAAAACGTGCCTGCGAGTTCTTGCCGATCATCAACCCCGCCTTGCCGGGCTTGCCGCCCGGATCAAAGTGGGACAGCACGGTGGTGCCGTTCACCTGGCAGAACAACACGTCGCGTGCCAGCTTGACGGCCACGTCGCGCACTGCCGAGGTATTTTTGGCGGGGGTACGCCCCACGACGCGACGCACCCCATCCCGCACCTCGGTGAGGCGATATTCGCGTTGTTCGGTGTCATAAGCGAACTCATCGAAATGCTGCTCTCCTCGGTATCGCACCACCACGCCGGATGTTCCTCTGGCTCCCGGCTCCAGCGTGGTCGATATGCGGTAATCCTCCCAGGTATCCTCGCCGCCAATCAGCTTGCCGGAATCGATCGCGTCCGCCCCACCCGGCCCGACCGCTTTCAGAACCGACCGTGAACCTTCGGCTTGCTCGACCGCCCATCGCCCGCCCTTGGGCAGCCACGCCGTCTGGTCGCCGGAAAAGTCGTCGTACAGGCCTCGCTCGCCCCGGAGGAACACGTCGTCAAACTCCGCCCCGACTTTGGGGCCGACGTACAGCCCGGCTCGTCCGAAGGCCATCTGTTCATCACGCAGGTCGTGAACGGTATGGCCGTCCACACGGGCAATAAGCCGCGAGCCATGAGCCGTGACGCTCATGCGATACCATTGGCCCGGCTCCATCGCATTGGCCTGCTCATCAAGAACGGTCTCGACACCGTCAACGAGGCGCACCATTTGCAGGCGCCCGCCCGCCGGGGTGGTAGCGGAGCGAAAGAGGTAGTAGTTCTGCTCGTCGATAAAGCGAATCATCAGGCCAAAGCCCCCCTGCCCGGCCGGTTTGACCGACGCCTCATACGAGTAATTATCCCACCAGGGTTCCCCCAACAAAGTGATGCCGGGAGTCTTTTCCCCGCCCATTCCGGCGTAGAGGAACGCATTGGCGCTAAGCCCCGGATTCTTCAGAAACTCGACCGCCCAGTCGCCCTGCACCTCGACCCAGTCCGCCACGTCCTCATTGGTACGCATGAAGTCATCGAACGCAAAAATCTCACCCGTGCTCTGGACCTTGACCTCCGGCACATCGGCCACGCCCACCGCTCCGATGGCAACTCGCCCTTGGGTGAAGCTGTCGTCGGCGACCTCGATGACTTTGCGGTTGCCAACCGCCACCCCGATGCTTCCGGGACGCCGCATAATCACCAACCGATGCCCCTGCGAAAAGGCTCCCGGTTCGTCCCAGGAGGCCAGAGCCATTTCCACGCCGCACTCGACCTTGCCCAGAACAAGGCGATCTCTCGTCACGCTTACCCCGTAGTAATCTTCGTTTCCCGGCTGAACTTCGAGCAAGACGCGCAATTCCGCCTCGGCCGTGTCCAGCGTCGGCGTGGTTAATTCCAGATTGCAGGATCGGGATCTCGCGCTCTTCACCGCCCGAAACCGGAACGCCTCCCAGGGAGCGGTTCGCGTTGTCGCCTGAGTGGGGTCCTCAACACACGATAAGCCAAGGCCCGCAACCAGAGCCAGGCACCATAAAGGTAATAATCGCATAAAATCTCTCCAGACTATCTACAATGTCTATTCTACCATGTTGCAAGACGACGCAAACAGGATAAATGGTAGGAATCCCACCATTTTTGTAACCATTTGCATCTTCATCCGGGCGATGGAGTGCTTACCGCCGCTTGGCTTAATCGAAGGCCAACGGTCTGGCTTCACGTAGCAATGATTTCCGGCAAAACAGATTTATTCCGGCCAATAGGAGCTATCAGGCAGGCACGCATTATCTTAACCCTTGTTTTCCAATAGGTTACGAAAGATGTCGCGTTTTACGTCGCCTGAATGATTTCGGCAAGCAAATCCTAAAGTCACCTTGTCCCAAGTCGATAACCATCACGGCAAGCAGATTGATCCCGTTACGAGCCGTTGGTCAAGGAATCCCGCATGGCCCGTTTACCATTTATCGTCGTCTTTTGCGGCAAGCACCGCTATTGCTTCGTTTACTCCAAAGGAAACGAAGAGCAGTTGATCTCCGAGATGATTCAATACGCGATGGACGAGCGATTCAACTTCGGTTGGGCCGAACTCCGCTCCATCACCAGCCACATGCAAACCGCGGGGGCCAAGGGAGACACGGCCGGGGAAGAGCCGTTCTCCATCTCCGGTCAGTAGCTG
>CAZBCO010000191.1:0-2586 GCA_964490295.1 uncultured Planctomycetota bacterium | reverse complement strand
ATACCCGAAAAGCCGGGCGGCGTGAGGCGTTTATCCGCTTGATCGACGCGCTGGCCAAAGAGTTGACCCCCAAATTGCCCGGGTACCTGGTCGGCAGCGAGCTTCAACAACAACGCGACGCATTGATTCAGGCCTTCGACCGGTTTGAGGAGCTTAAAACCCTGCGGGATGTGGCCCGGATACAACCCTATGACCAAAAACCGCCTTTGCTGGTCTCCGGCGGTCTATCCTGGGGCGATTATCCGTCAGAATCCTCGGAGACCCTCGATAAATTGCTGCGGATACCGGGCTGCCATACCTTGTTTGAACACTGGGCCGTGGAGGACCAATTCAATGGCTGAACTCTGTGAAAATCCTGTCTGTCGTCATACCGCCTGGAAACAAGTCCCGGTGTCGATCCAGCACTTCAATGATGCGAAACGCCATCTCTGCAAAGCCTGCAAACAGGCCTATTGCTGGGGGCTCCTGCACGGGAAGGCCCTGACCCGTTCGCTCCCGGTCTACATCGTGGTGCTGACCAACCGGGCGATGGCGGAATATGTCCGGGCCTTCGATTCGATGCACGAGGCGGAGGAACACCTGGTCGCCTACCTTCGGGAGCATCATCGCTTCGGACAACATCCGGACGACCCCGAAAGCTGGTGCGACTGGGTGGGCGAGCAGGCTTACCTGCACGCCGAGATTATCGAGCAGGATGCACTGAGACGATGAGGGGGGGAGGAGCGTTGACATAAGCCCGCGTCTGTGGACAGGACCCAGGATGATCAGGAGCCGAGTTCCATCCAGGGGCCGCCTGCTTTCCAGGTACGATCCAACACACGGCCTTCGGAGAGATTCCGGGTCACGGGTTTCAGGAACCTTGCGATGTCGGCGACAACGGCGGAGAACAACGGCGGTGCCGCCTCAATACGCGACTTCTCAAGGAAGGCCCTCCACTGCACGGCCTTGTCCGCATCATCGGCAAAGCGGCCCGTCAGGGCCAACGGAAGGGCCGGGAGGGTATCTCCCCGGCGGGCGAACGTGGCGGAGATCGCCTCCGCCAGGCGCCGCCCGTCAAAATCAAATTGCCGCGACATCAGCCACAGGTCGAAGAAATCCTTCATCCGGCTATTGAGCACGTCCAAATGCACCATGGCATGCAACTTTTCGGCGATGGCGCTCTCCCGGCTGTACCCGAGGAGGCGGGGGGCAGGCGAATCCAGCAACGTGGGATACTCGATGGTTTCCGCGGCGGGCCACACCGCATCTCCGAAGCCGATGTCCACCTGCAACGCCAGTCGGGCGTTGCCCAGTCGGCCATGCAGCCGGACGCGGATACCGCCGTATTCCGTTGCCTCCGCGATGGCCGAGACCTTGATGCTCTCCGGATCAAAGTTCATACCATCCGGCTCGACCGGTTGGCGGCATACGTCGGCGAAGACCGCTCTCAAGGCGTCCGCATCGCGGGGCACCTTGCCGAGCAGGTCAATATCCTTCGTCGGGCGCCTGACGGGGGCACACCACGCCACCCACATCAGCGAGCCCTTGAGCACAAACCCGTCGGCATGGCGGCTGGCTGAGAGCCGATAAAGAAAACGTTCGAGGGCGTAGTATTGCAACAGCTCGTTGAACGGACGATGGGAGGCCCGTGCCCGGTTGAGCAGGCGCTGGTGAACCGAGGCGGCGATATCCTTCGGGACGCCGGCGTTCACAGAAGGGCCTCCAGATAGGGGCGCATCACCCGTTCCACGCGGCAGACCGCTGCGAAACGCAGAAGTTCTTTCACCGAGATCGTTCCTCGTTCCCGATAGGCTCGCAGAGCCTCCACGGCGGTGTCGAGTCCGACCCGGTTTCTGAACTTGAAGCAATCGGCGAGGGTCTTCTCCGGGCAGTAGACACGCAGCGGAAAGCCATCCACCTGATGCCGTTCGATTCCCTCGGTAAAGGCCGGGCCCTCGAACCGAAAGAGGCGCAGTGGGGGATGGGCCAGCCGGGGGGCCTCAGCCCCGCGACGCAGGGCCAGATACACCTCGTGCGGTACCTGGGTGGTGAGTTCGTGAAAAGCAAGGGCGGAGATCAGACACAGGACTCCATTCGGGATCTTGACGGCCACCGGCACAAGGTCGGGATGGCTCAGCGGCCCGCACTCCGTGAGGCGATAAAGGCCGCGGTCGAGGGCTTCGATGGTGCCCGCATCGCGCATCGCGTACAGCGTCGTCGGGTGGATGCCTTCGCGAATCGCCGCCGAGGTTTGGAGTATACCGTGATGCTTTCTGAAGGTGTCGGCGGCCCGCCGAAAGCGATCTTTGCTTATTGCAGCCATTGATAGAAACCCATTCACATAAGAAGAACTGTTGGTAATACTATCACGTCGCCCGGAGTTGTCAAGACCTTTTTGAATCAACGCGGCTCTCGGCTTTCCCAGGAGATCCGTCGAAAACGGCGACGACTTGCCGCCAACGCTCCCGCCTCAGTGTGAGTCGGGAGAACGTGTCCTGGTGTATTTCATTCAATAAAGGAGGTGGAGCTTATGGAACCGCCCGTGACCGATTCGGAGATTCGCGTGGACGTGGCCCGCTGGCCGGGCTGTGGTATGCCGCGCCGGGA
>CAZBCO010000190.1:0-10561 GCA_964490295.1 uncultured Planctomycetota bacterium | reverse complement strand
GTGCCGCGCACCGCTCCGGTCGTGTCCTCAATGCTGTTGCCGACGCGGGCGATCCACTGCTCGTCCGTGAGGGCCGGGTCGGCGGTCTGCCGGGCCTCGGCCCCACTGGGGCTGTAGCCGCCCACCAGCCGCCCGTTGAGCATCATCGCCATCTGCCCGATGTCCATCCCGCTCCACAACAGATCGATTCGATGCCAGGCGTTGCGGGCGAAAACCGTTTCGTTGACGGGGGCTTGAATTTCGGCGGAGCGCGGTTCCGCGGCCTCGTCGGCGATGCGGAACACCAGCCGTCCGGTGCTGTGGTATATCAGCCGGATGCGGTTGATGTGCCCGGTCGCCGCCCCCTCCGGCCCGGTGTCGAAGAAGACCTGGTTCGCTCCGTAGTTGAAATCATCGGAGGGCTTGACCCAGAGCAGCACCCGGCGGAGCGAGCCGTCGGCGTTCAGATCACTGGCGGGGGCGAAGACGCGCACCGGGGCGTCGTCCGCGGTCACGAACACGCCGGGCGCGCCGTTGACATAAAGGTTGACGCCGGGGACCAGTTCGGTGTCGGGCGCGGCGGCGATGGGGTCGCCGCTCAGGCTCCGGCCGGTGGTCGCCCCGAAGAGCGTCGGCCCGTCGAAATTCCAGCCGGATTCTGTTTCGACCAGCGGAGCGAGCCGCAGGCCGGCCTGCTCCGGCTCGCGCGAGGGGGCCACGTCGCGGAGGTAGGTCGGATGCGGCAGCGTGATCAGCCCGTCCGGAGAGCGAGCGCTCCGCGCCCGGTCGAAATCGAACTGGGTGTGGAGCGTCAGCGCGGCCTCGTCGCCGGGTTGCAGGTCGACGACCCGGCGGACGCGCATCCGCCGCACCTCGCGGCCCGCCTCGTCGTTCACGCTGCCGGTCGCCTCGACGGTGTAGCGCCCCAGCGAGCGAAACACCAGGGGCGAGGTCGCCACCGCGAGCATGGCCTGTCCGTTCGAGGGGGGCGCGTTGCGGGCGTTGTCCAGCAGCGCGGAGCGGTCCGAGCGTCGCATCACGCCCGCCTCCACCGCCTCGGTCAGCAGGTCGGCGAAGGTCTCCATATCGGGCACCAGGCGGAGGACGGCATCGCCGGGGGAGGGCGCGCGGGTCAGGCCGTCCAGCCCCTGCAATACGTTCTCGGAGCGCGCCGTGTAACGCACCAGCTCGCCGTTGAGCCGCACCCATCCGGCTTCGGAGAATCGCGAGGCGTCATCCAGGGTGAGCGTCCCGGCGGCGAGGTCTGCCGATATGACCCCGGCTCGGAACCAGGCCAGCAGGGCGTTCACCTTGGCCGGATTGAAGGTTGTGCCCTCGTAGGAGAAGCGCTCGGCGCTGAAGGTAAACCCGTCGTCGACCTCAAACGGCTGCGAGCCATTGAAAACGCGGAAGCTCACGCCGTCGCCGCTGAATGCCGTTGAGCCGGGCGCGTGAAGCCCCTCGGTCAATGCGAAGGTGCCGTGATCCGTCTGATTTGACGGGTCGCTTTCGGGGTAGCTGACCACGCTGAAGGTGAAACTCTTGTCCCCCGTCTCCGCGTCGGTTTGGGCGGCAGTGCAACGCACCTGCCAGACGCCGGCGGTGGCCTCGTCCAGCTCCACCAGGGACATCGCACCGTCTCCGGCGTTGGCGGGATCAGGCTCCGGCTCGACAGCGCGTGCGCGAACGCCGCTGAACACGGAGCGCAGCACGCTCTTGGAGGCGCTGTTGATATTGATTGGAGCCGAGAGCCCGCCTTCGGACCGCCGTGAATGGACGGTGATGTGCGACCGCAGCGCGTCGAGCTGGTGCCCGGCCACCGCGCCCCGGGACGACAAGTCGTCGAGCGTGGGGAACGGGCCATAGGTTGTCCGGTAGAACAGCACCGCGGCGGCCAGTTGGGCGGCCTGGGCCTGCCCGAGGCCGAGCCGCAAGTCGGCATCGGCGAACAAAGCGGCGAGTTGACGTTCGGGGGCGGCGTTGAGGTTCACCTTGCCCTGTTCATCTTGCACCTCGGCTCCAAGCAACACGCCGCGCCGTCCGCGCCGCCAGGTGAACTCGCCGCTCAGGTCGTCGAATCGAATCGCCGGTTCGCCGTATTCCTGTGTGGCGAGGAGCAGTTGGGAGAGGGCGTGGGTGTAGGCCGCGGTGGTTGCATAGCGTGCCCGTGTTTTGGCCACCGCGTAGCGGCTGCTGCGCTCCTGGAGGCGCATCGAGAGGATGAACGGGGTGGACAGGATCGCCAGAGCGGCGACGGTCAACACCACGATCATCAGCGCCATGCCGCGACGGCGGCTATTTGTATTCAAATTCCACATCAATAGCTCCCATCGGCCCGACGGTCATGGTGGCCGAACTGACCACGGTATCGCCCCGGTATTCCCGGAGGATCACGCGCGGCACCGCCCCGTCGTGAGCCGGGGTCAACCGGCCGGAGGCATCAAAGCGTATCGTATCCCCGTCGGCCAAGTCTTCGGCTTCGAGCGACAGCTTGGGGGTGACTTTGTGAACGGTATCCACGCTGTAGATCGATGCGATCACCTCGTCGATTCGCCCGCGAAACCGCTCGCTGCCGTCGGGCAACGCTCCGAGGGTCGTCTCCGCCGCCTCGGACGGGGCCGACGCGGTCTGGGCGGTTGAAGTGGCGGGCACGTGGGGGACGCCGTTGATGGTCAGGGCCAGCCCTGTGCCCAGCTTGTGCCCTTGGAGGCGCAGATGGGTCCAATCTCCGGCGCGCAGCGTCGGCTCGCTGGTGGCTGTGTAACGCATCCACCCGCCGCCCTCGGCGTCGAGCATCATCACCTCGGCGGTCAGGGCGTAGCGCTCTGCGGCGGCGTTCCAGACCAGAGCCGCCTTAAACCAGCCCGCTCTGGCAAAGAGGGTCATGGTGGCGCCCTCGCCGATTGGCGGCGGCAGCGGGGCCACCCAGGCCTCGACGGCCAAGCCGTCGCGAGAGTCATAAGTCGGCACGTTCACCCATTGCGCCGAGCGGAACAATTGGCATTTCAGATGGGTCGAGCCGTCGAGCAGCAGCGCTTGGCCGACCTTGCCGCCGACCAGTACGGCGTTGCCGCCGATTACGTGGCCACCCTGTTGAAACGCCCCCTCGGTGAACCCGTCGGCCAGGGTCTCGAAATGCCATACCCCGACTTTCTGCAAGACGAACGGGAAGATGTGGTTCTGCTCGCGGTCGATGCACACAAACGCCTCGCCGCCCTCCGCCAGAGCGGTGCTGCGGGCCATCTGGATGATGCCCACCACCGCCCGGTGCTCGCCCATCAGAGCCGTGGTGCGGACGAACTTGTAATAGATGCCGGCGCCGATGCCCAGCAGAATCGAGATGATGGAGATCACCACCAGCAATTCGACCATGGTGAAGGCGCGAGCGGTTCCCCGCCGCGAAGGCCTCGACAGGGGTGCCCGTGGGGCCTCCCTCGGTGTCAGCGTTCGTGTTGCGGTTTTCATCCGACACCTTCCGGTCAGAAATTGGCGACGTCGTCGCCGGATCCGTCTTCATTGATCTGGTTCGGGCCAAGCGACCAGAGTTGATAGGTGCTGCGGTTGGCGAACCCGTCGTTTGGCTTCACCGGCTGAAATTGAACCGTGTGTTTTTGGATGCGGTAGGTGGCCTCCGGTCCGCTGTAATCAAGGTGGTGAAAGTAAATCCAGGGGTTGCCCCAGGGGTCGAGGAATTCGGTTTGCCCGTCGCCGTCGGTGTCGCCCAACCAGTTACGGGTTTTGTGTTCCGGGAGGAACGGCCCGCCGCCCTGGCGAGTGAGCAGATGGGCGATCAACATCTCATTGCCCGCATTGGCGCCGGAGCCTGCCGAGGGCGGGTAGTCGCCGAAGCGCCCGTGATACATCTGAATCGCGGCCTCCAGAATGCCCAGTTGGGAGCGCATCTCCTCAATCCGGGCGAATTCGCGTTGTGCCCGAAGGGCCGGGTACATCAGCGACAGAATGATGGCAATCACCCCGATCACCACCAACAACTCAATCACCGTAAATGCTTGTCGTTTCACTTGGACCTCACGATTTCAACCTCTAGGAATTGGCAGTGGATTTTCCGATCCTTATCCGCTACCGCAAACAAGCCGACCTCCAGCTCGTTCGCTCCGGCCAAGGCCTGGGCCACGAAGATTCCCCGTCGCCCGACGGCCCGGTCGTTCAGTGCCAGGCGTACCCGCCCGGTATGGATGTCCACCATCTCGACGCGCAACGTGAACGGGCCAGCCGGGACCCTTCGGCCCAGTCCCCGCGGCGGGCTGCCCGGAACCTGTACCGTCAGTTGTCCGTCAGACTGCCGCCCGAACAAGACCTTCTCTGCCCCGCGTCGTCCGACAAACACGCCAAAATAGGCCTCGGAGTTTTCGACCGGTGCCGCCTTGGCGCTGATGGAAACGAACTTCGCGTCTTCGGGCCGCATTAATTTTGCCGTCTGGCCGTCGGTGTGCGGTGTGCCGTCCATCAGCACCGCGTTCTGGGCGATGGCGATGGTGACGCCGGCAGGCTGCACTTCGATCCACCCGTTGCGGACTTCCGGGCTGTCGGGTCGCTCGAAGTTGTCGCGCCAGGCAAGCCGCTCTTCGGCCTCGCGAATTCGGTTCAGGGCGTTCGCCGCATACCGCTGGGAATCGCCGAGGGCGACGGCCGCCTCAAAATGGGCCTTGGCCTCGGTTTCACGGCTCTGGCTGTGGGCCAGAAAGCCCTGGGCGATGCGGGCATGGACGTTTTTGGACCCTGCCTGGGCCAGGGCTTCGGACGCTTCCGCGAAGCGCTGGAGGTGCATCAGGGCGATGGCCAGCGCGACGTGGTCGTCGGGGGTGGCCTCGGCAGAGCGGGCCACCCTTTGCAGGGGGCCGATGGCCGCGCCCGGATCCGAATTCACCAGCACATGACCCTGCCCGCGCAGGGCCGGTATCCATTCGGCCCGCAGCGAGAGCGCCCGGTCAAAATAGCCTTGAGCTGCCCGAAGGTTGTTTTTGGCCAGGCTGCATCGCCCGGCTCCGCACAAGGCGTTGAGGTTTGGCGGGTCGATTTTCAGGACGGCAAGGTAGGCCTTGAGGGCCAGATTGTGATCGCCGCTTTTTTCCGCTGCGAACGCTCGAACCAGTTGAATACCTGCCCGGTTCGGTTCCTGCGACGCTGCGCGGGCAGTAAGGCTTTTGGCCTTTTTGTGCTCGTTGGCCTCGACCGCGAGCAGGCCCTGCCCGGCCAGCGCGGGGGCGGAGTCCGGCTGCAATGCAAGGGCCTGGGCATAGAGCTTGCGCGCATCGCGCGGCTGGCCCTGCTGCAAAGCCAACGCCCCGGCCGCCGTTGCCGCAAACGGCGAAGTCGCTTTGGCGGCGGCCTTGCTGAAGGCGGCGAAAGCCTTGGCCGGGTCGCCGCGGTGGAGCTCGATCAGCCCGCGGACCGTCAAGGCATTCGGGTCGGCGGCGTCGTTTCGGAGCATCGCATCCACGTGAACGGCGGCGGCCTCCGGACGTTCGGCCATCCACTCGATCATCGCCAGCCGTCCGCGGGCCTCGGAGTTGGCGGGTTCCAAGGCGAGGGCTTGCTCCAAAGGCTGGCGGGCGCTCTGGATGATGCCGAGGTTGATGTGAATCTGGGCCTTGCGCAGCAGCATCGGCACGGTGGCGATGTCCGCCTTGGACGCGGCCATCAGGGTGCCGAGCTCGAGGTCGAGGTTGTTCCTGGCCCGCGCGACGGTGAGCAACGCCTGGTAGGCGGGCAAGTATTTGGGGCCTAGACGGACGGCAGCCTTGGCTTCGCTGAGGGCTTCTTCCTTCAGCCCGGCGGCAAGGCAAGCGTGGTACAATTGCAGCCGCGCGGCGGGGTCGTCGCCCGCCATCTGCCGGGCCTTCTGGTAGGCCTCTTGCAGCGTACACTTGCGCAGAATCGAAGTCACCCGATTTTTGGGCCAGACGTGGCGGATGCCTCGCAGCGTTCGGAACTGAATCTGGTTGTCATCCTCCTGCTCGATGGTGCCGATTTGCGGGGTGTCCAGCCCGCGGACATGCACCTCGTCGTGCTCCCGGGCCTCCAGGGTCAACGCGGGAGGTTCACCGGCCCGGACGGACATGGCCGGAATCAGCAGGAGCAGGAAGGTGATAGCCGATGTTCTCATGGGGCGCTCTCCCGCAGGAAGTCGATGGGCCGGGGCATGGGTGCGGGTGGCCGCTCCGGGATCAGGGGGGGCAGGGGCGGCATCGGGAGGTTCGCCCGCCCGCCTGAATCCAGGCTTTCCGCGGCGTCTCCAAACGGGTTGCGCCCGCCCCGACTCCACGCCGCGGCGAAATCCGGGGGGCCCACTGCGCCGGGGGCCGTTTCGGTGGCGATGGGTTGCAAGGTGATGGGGTCGCCCCACAGCTCTTCTTCGAGCCAGCCGGTCAGGCTGGAGACCACGACCAAGGCGCAGACCAGCGCGGAGCAGGCCAAGAGGATGACCTCCTTACGTCGGTGATATCCGGTTTTCATTGCCTCGTCGTGCATCGGTTTCCTTTAGAAGCTGCGAATCACCTTCCCGGGCTTGGGTTCGTCCTCCCGGGTGGGTGTGGGTTTCGTGACCTTGATTTCGCCGGCTTCAATGGCGGCCAGCGTGACCTTGGCGTGCAGCTCCGGCCTGCCGGTGGTTTTGATCTCCACGGCTCGCACCGCGAGGATTCCGCTGCCTTGTGCGGGGGCTTCGGGCGGCGTCGAGCAATCTTCGAGGAACGCGACCAAGGCGTCCAGTCCGGTATGAAGTTCAATGACCACCTCGCGCTCCGCCAGCGGTGCGCCGCGCGGGGTGCCCAGCCGATGGTGAACGGACAGCACGCGCTGCACATTGGCCCGGATCGCGGCTCGAACGGCTCGGTCGGCCATCGCCAGGGGCATCAGCAGGGGGTCGGTCTCCTCCGCCGAGGGCAGTTCTTTGCGTTGGTCACTGGTTCGCGGGTCGTAATCCAACGGCACGGCGACGCCGGCCTGGTTGGCGACTTGCAGCAGCAGGGCGGTGGCTGCATCGCGGAGCTTCGTGTATTCGATCTCGCGCTCGGTGGCCTCCGCCGGGATGCGGAATGCCTTGCCTGGCTTGAACTCGACATAGGCACGAGATGCTTCGAGAGCGGCGTCCAGCTCCTGGCGGACGGTGGTCAGGCGGCGCCGGGCCTCGTCGTGGGGACGTGCCGCGGAAGCACCGGCCTCCGGGTCCTGATAGAACCGTTGCAGTTCGGCCCGGCTGCCTTCGTCGGCCCGCAATTCGGCGATGGCACCGCCGAACGGCAGGCGCACGATTAACAGGAACAGCAGCCCGCCCACGGCCCAGGTAAGCAGGGCGATGGTAAACGGGCGATGGTCGTCCCACCATCCGGTCATGGGGCCTCCTCGCGGGGCATCGCCCGCAGCGGGACACGGATGCGGAACTCCCAGGCGGAGCCGTCGGCCGACTCGCGTCCGCGTTCGACCAAGCGGATGTTCTTGGGGTCGGGCGGGTCAAGCTCCGGGTAGTCAACCAAGCGGTTCTGGAACTCGGTCAGGACGTCCTGATAGGTGCTGGTGGAGGCTCCGATGGTGCCGGTGAGGACCGCGTGGCTCCGTTCGCGGGCCTCGTTGAGTTTGCCGGGTTGGAAGGTCAGCCGATTCAGCGCGATGGGGCCGGGCTGCACGGAGCGCACGTAGTCCGTAAAATTGACCAGGTTGCGTCCGGCTGAGGCGGCTTGCTTCAACAGGGTCAGGTGGCGTTGGCGTTCCTGGTTGCCGTGGATCAGGGTCAGCAGCTCGCGTTCGCGTTGGCGGCCTTGTTCGAGCAGTGCGGCGCGCTTGTCGAGCGCGTCGCGGGCCACGGCGGCATTGTGGAACTGTGCGGCTCCGGCCGCCGCGATGGCGACGATGAAGAGCATGGCCGCGGCCCAGGCGAGCACGTCGCGCTGCCAGAACCGCCGTCGCCGGCGCACCTTCGGGGGCAGGAGCGAGAGGCGGCTCTCGGCCGGCTTCCGCGCCAGCAGGGCCAACCCCAGGGCGAGCATCCAGCGGCTGGGCTGGCCGGGTGTGCCGGGCACACCCCACGCGGGGGGCGGGCCCAACGGTGCGGCGTGCGCCTCGAATTTTTCTTCCAGAAAGTCGCCCATGCGTTTCAAACGCGCTCCGGCCCCGGACAGGAAGACACGGCCGATGGTCATGTTGACGAGGCGGGTCTGGGCCTTGGCGAACATCAACGAGGCGCGGAGAGCACCGAAGAACTCCTCGGCGGCGGCGGCAATCGCTTCCTGCATCGGGCGCTCGGCTTCCGGTCGCGCGGCAATTTCGCTGGGGCGCAGCACCGCGCCCTTTTTGCATTTGAGCTGCTCGGCTTGCTCGACATCGCTCCCCAGTGCGGCGGCGATCGCCTCGGTAAAATCGGCCCCCCCGAACGCGATCGACCGCGCGAAGATCAGCCCCCCATTATAAACGATTATCATTTCGGTCTTCGCGGCGCCGATATCCAGCACCAGACAGAACTGGTCCTGGGCTTCCTCGGCTTCCGGAGTGAGCGCAAAGGCTTCATAAAGTGCCAAGGCGTCGGGATTGAAATCGATGTGGCGGAGTCCGTGCCGGGCCAACAGGTCGAGGCGAGTGTCGAGCGTGTCGTTTTTGGCGACCGCCATCAAGACGGTCATTTCGTTCGCTTGAAATCGGGCCGGCAAATGCAGCAGCCGGTAGTCGAACGAGACGTTGAGTTCATTGCCCTGTGTGGCCTCGTAGCCCACCAGCATCTTGAGCTTCCACGCGGGCACCGGGGGCACGCGCGAATAACGCAGGATGACGTCTTTGCCGGAGATGCCCACCACGCTGCCCTTGAGGGGGATGTGCGCCTGGCGCAGTTGTGCGGGCAGCGGATCGACCGACGGAGCTCCGTCGGGGCCTGAAGCGGTGGTCAGGCCTCCGGCCCAGCGCACCGTCGTGCCGTCGCTGATTACGTGGGCCACGCGCGTGGTGCGCGAGCCGATGTCGATGCCGACCCCTGCGTTCATAGGCGGTTCCCAAGCGACCGGTTCCGAGACGACCGCGCGGATGCGGCGGCATGCAGTCCCGAACATGTCAGTATATTGCCCCTTTATTATAACCGCAAGGCGGCTCAAGCGGTACGGGCAACCGTGTCATTTTGTGTAACTACTCAAAGTGGCCGGAGGCCCGCATGCGGCGCGCATATTTTTGTGAATGTTTTTTTCTAAAGTTTACTGTGGAATGCTCCGATATATTATGCAGACATGTGTTGGTAAAAAGTGTCTTCGGTCTAACCCGTGAAAGGGGGTGATGAACAGTGGCGAAGAAGGTAGCAGCGAAGAAGGCGGCTCCGAAGAAAGCCGCGAAGAAGAAGGTGACGAAGAAGGCGGCCCCGAAGAAGGCCGTGAAGAAGAAGGTGACGAAGAAGGCGGCTCCCAAGAAGACCGCCAAGAAGAAGGTCGCGAAGAAGTAGTTTTGCGATCGATATGATTCACGCAAACCGCCCGGCGAGCTTTGGCCCGTCGGGCGGTTGCTTTTGGGTGAGCCTGGCTTGTTACAGGCGGATCAGTTTGGCGTCGAAGATGATCGGCGAGGTCTTGATCGCGGCGAGAACCTCCCCGGAGACCGCTCCGTCGATGTTGATCACCGTGACCGCTCGCCCGCCGAGCGCATCCCGCCCCACGGTCATGTTGGCAATGTTGCAGCGATGCTCCGCCAGGATGGTGCTCACGTAACTGATCACGCCCGGAGCGTCTTTGTTCTCACAGACAATGATATGGCCTTCGGGCACCACATCCACGTGGAACTGGTTGAGGCGCACGATGCGCGGGTCCTTGCGACCGAAGAACGCCCCGGCGACCGAGAAGGTCTGATCGCCGTCGACCACCTCGACTTTGATGGTGTTGGCAAAGTCCTGGGATTCAGATGTGGTGACTTCCGAGACGCGAACGCCGCGGTCGCGCGCGATGAGCGGCGCGTTCACCGTGTTGATCGGCCCGTCCATCAACACCCCCAGCATCCCTTTCAACAACGACGCGGTGACGAAGTCCAGCGGATTCTCGGTGAACTCGCCGCCGTAAGAGACGCGGACCTCCTTGATCGGTCGGTCCCACAGTTGCACCACCGCTCGGCCCAGCCGCTCGGCGAGCTCGGCGTAGGGCAGGACGGCGCTCAGGGCGTCGGCCTCGATGCTGGGCAGATTGATGGCGTTGCGGGCGGGTTGGCCTTCGAGCACCTCGGCGATCTGCCGGGCCACGTCCTCGGCCACGTTCTGCTGAGCCTCGCTGGTCAAAGCCCCCAGGTGCGGGGTGCAGACCACGTTGGGCTTGCCGATCAGCGGGTTGTCGGTCGGCGGCTCGGCGGTGTAGACGTCGAGGGCGGCCCCGGCGACGCGGCCGCTGTCGAGCCCCTCGGCCAGAGCGGCCTCGTCGATGATCCCGCCGCGCGCGCAGTTGATCAGCCGCACGCCGTCCTTCATCGTGGCGATTTCTTCGGCCCCGAGCATCCCGCGGGTCTCTTCGGTCAGCGGTGTGTGGACGGTAATGTAGTCCGAGGTTTTGATCAGCTCGGTCAGCTCGGCCATCTCGATGTCGAGCGAGCCGCCGCTGGTGGCGATGAA
>CAZBCO010000189.1:0-5770 GCA_964490295.1 uncultured Planctomycetota bacterium | reverse complement strand
GGCCAAAGACCGTTTTGAAAAACTGATGAAGGAGGCCGAAGCGGCCGAATCGCAGGGCCTCAAGAAGAAGGCCCAGGAGATATTGGACAAGATCATCCGCAACTTTGGTATCCCGGAATATGTTGAGAAGGCCCGCGCACGGCGGAATTAAACCCCCTTACAGACGGAGTTGATATGAAGACACGACGAACCCATACTTGCGGCGCTTTGCGAGCACGCGACGTTGAATCCGAAGTGGTGCTGTGCGGCTGGGTCGCCTCCCGGCGCGACCACGGTGGCTTGGTTTTCATTGACCTGCGCGACCGCTATGGCCTCACGCAGGTCGTGTTCCGTCCGGAGCGCGCCCCCGAAGCCCATCGCGTGGCCTCGACGCTCCGGGACGAATTCGTGATCGCCGTCAGCGGCCGGGTGGAGCGTCGCCCCGACGGCATGGTCAACGCCGAGATGCCCACCGGCGAGGTCGAGGTGGACGCCCGCGAAGTCGTGGTGCTGAACCCCTCGTTGACGCCGCCCTTTGAAATCACCGACCGCGTGGCCGTGTCCGAAGAACTCCGCCTCACCTATCGCTATCTCGACCTGCGTCGCCCGGCGATGCAGCAGCGGTTGATCAAGCGCCACCAGATCATCAAAGCTTTCCGCGACTATTTCGACGGTCAGGGCTTTATCGAGGTCGAGACCCCCTGTCTGACCAAGAGCACACCGGAAGGGGCGCGCGACTTTGTGGTGCCCAGCCGGCTCTACCACGGCCAGTTCTACGCCTTGCCCCAGTCCCCCCAGCTTTTCAAGCAATTGCTGATGGTCGCCGGGTTCGACCGGTATATCCAGTTCCCGCGCTGTTACCGCGACGAGGACCCGCGAGCCGACCGCCAGGTCGAACACACGCAGCTTGACCTGGAGATGGCGTTTGTCGAGGAAGACGACGTGATGAGCCTGGTCGAAGGCGCCCTGGTGCATATTTGCCGAACGGTATTCGGGCGCGAGGTGCCCCATCCCTTCCAGCGGATGACCTGGCACGAAGCGATGCGGCGCTATGGGACGGATAAGCCGGACCTGCGCTTCGAGATGGAGATCGGGGATATCAGCGACCTGGCCGCCGCATCGGAGTTCAAGGTCTTCCGCACGGTGGTCGAGGGTGGCGGCGTGGTGCGCGGCCTCTGTGCCCCCGGCGGGGGCAAGTACACCCGCCGCGAGATTGAGAAGGACATGACCGCGTTCGTCGCCGAATTCGGAGCCAAGGGCCTCGCGTGGATGAAATGCGAAGAGGGCGGTCTGACCGGCTCTACCGCCAAGTTCTTCAGCCCTGAGCAACAGGCCGAAATCATGCAGCGGCTGAACGCGACCAGCGGCGACCTGCTGCTGTTTGTGGCCGCCGACGAGCCGACCGCGTGCCAAGCCCTCGGCGAGCTGCGCCTGCGGCTGGGGCGTGAACTCAAGCTCTTCGAACCCGGTACCCTTCGCTTTCTGTGGGTGGTCGATTTCCCGATGTTCGAATGGAATGAGGAGGAGCAGCGCTGCGACCCCTTGCACCATCCGTTCACCTCGCCCAAGGATGCCGACCTGGACAAGTTGGAGAGCGCCCCGCTCGAATGTCGCGCCAAGGCTTACGACGTGGTGCTCAACGGTACCGAGCTGGGCGGCGGCAGCATTCGTATCCACGATAACGCTGTCCAGCAGCGTGTGTTCAAGCTGGTCAACATCGACGAGGAGCAGGCCCGCACACAGTTCGGCTTCCTGCTCGATGCGCTGCAATACGGGGCGCCGCCGCACGGCGGACTGGCGGTGGGTATCGACCGGTTGGTGATGTTGATGCTGGGGCTGAAGAGTATCCGCGACGTGATGGCCTTCCCCAAGACGCAGCGCGGCCAGTGCCTGCTGACCAATGCCCCGTCCGAGATTTCGGACCGGCAACTGAAGGAACTGGGGTTGAAGTCCTGAGGTTGGGGTTTCGCCCGCGCCAAAAAGAACACGCCCGCGATCCCTTGGGGTCGCGGGCGCGCCTCTCACATCCCAGAGCTACTTCTTCTTGGTGGCCTTTTTCGCAGGGGCCTTCTTAGCGGCCGGTTTCTTTGCGACCTTCTTGGCCGCGTCCTTCGAGCAGCACTTCGCCATGCGACGCTCCTCCAAAAACACCATGAAACCAAACACCATAGAACGCAAGAGCAATAATACCGCTCGACATGGCATCTCGTCAAACAATTCTTTGTATTTCTGAAAGAAATTTTACGCTATGGCTGGGGGGCGAGGGCTACAACATTCCGAATGTCCGGCTCGTCAACCAGCAGCATGATCAAGCGGTCCAGCCCCAGAGCATTGCCGGAGCATTCGGGCAGGCCGCGTTCGAGCGCCGCGATGAGTTCGTGATCGATGGGCAGTTCGGGACGGCCCAGGCTTCGGCGTTCGGCATTGTCGGCATCGAAACGGCGCCGCTGTTCGACCGGGTCGGTCAATTCGCTGAACGCGTTGGCAAGTTCCAGCCCGCCGGCGTAGAGTTCGAACCGCTCACAGACCGCGGCATCGTCGCCCTTGATTCGGGCGAGCGCCGCCATGCGGGCCGGATAGTCATAGAGCAGGGTGGGGCGCTCGCGGCCCAGCTTCGGCTCGACGTGCCGCAGAAAGACCTTGAAGAACAACTCGTCCCAGGTGTCGTCGTCCGCGATATCGGGGCAGTCGGCACGCCGCGCGGCGGAGCGAAGCTCGTCGGCGGACTCGCCAAAGGTCAGCGTCATTCCGGCGAAGTGGCGGAACGCCTCGCGGACCGACAGCCGCTCATAGGGCGGAGTCAGATCGAGGGAGCCGCCCTGCCGGCGGAGTCTCGTGCCGCCGGTCACCGCCTTGGCCACCGCCGCACAGAGGCGCTCGGTGTCCCGCATGGTAACGCGGTAACCGGCTCCGGCGCGATACCATTCGAGCATCGTGAACTCCGGGAGATGATGCTGGTTCGCAGGCTCATCGCGGAAGGCTTTGCTGATTTGAAAAAGGTTCCCGGAGCCGGCGGCGAGCAACTTCTTCATCGCGTATTCCGGCGAGGTGGGCAGGTAGGCCCCGCCGGTGAGCCGGAACGGGTCGAGGTGGGGTTCGAGGCCGGGCGAGGGCACCAGCATCGGCGTCTCGACCTCGATGAAGCCCTCGGCCCGGAAGAAGCGGCGCACCGCGTCCAACGTCGTTTGCCTCAACTGGAGCAGGTCGGTCAGGTTCATGTCTGGATGCGGAAGCTCCGAGCGTCGAGGTCCACGCCGCCGATGCCGCCCGGTTCGTTCGTGCGGTTGATCAGCACCGTCGCCCCGTTGGAGTAGCCGACGCGAATCAGCCCCTCGTCAACCTGTTCGTGGGATTCGATAAACTGATCGACCAGGGGGGCGAGGTCGGCGGCAAACCGCCTGGAAAGATGGGCGATGCGTTCGATGTCTCGGTCGGCCTCGTGGGCGTTGGTGACAAAGGACGGGACCGCCCCGTATTCGATGACCCGCAGCGGGTCGGCGTCGGCGTCACCGGTCATCAGCACCACCCCGTGCAGGGCGATGGGCAGAAAGGGGACCGACGCGTCGGCGTACCACTCCGGCTCCAGCCCGTCCAGAGAGGGCAGCTCCGTGACCGGGCAGACGCAGGCGTCGGCCGCCAGCGATGCGAAGACGTTGAAGCCCGAAACCTGGCAGGCACCGAAGATATTTTTGCAGGCGTTGATGATCGAGCGGATGCAGTCGGCGTATTCGCTTCGGGTGAGCGGATGTTCCGGGTCGCGGCACTGGAGCACGCCGGGGCCGGGGCAGTGGTCGAGGTAGAGCAGCCCCTCGAGGCCGAGGTCTCGCAGCCGCCGCAGGTCGCGCTGCACGTGGCGGTCGAGGGCTTGTCGGGGGCAGATGACGTAGGCCTGGCCGCCGGCCCAGATGCCGCCGCGCCAGTGGCCGCCGCCCAATTGCTTCGCCCCCAACTCGGCGTTGAAGACCGGTGAGCGCCGGTACATGTCCACGAAGTTGTCCAAGGCCCCGACTTCGTACCCGGTGGGATCGACTCCGCGGATGGCGCTCTCCATCGCGTCGGCCCCGCCGGCCGCGTGTTCCACGGGAAAGCGCGTCGGATACAGCCCGTCGCGCCCTTCGCAATTCCACCCGTCCATAATCAGCACCGCGTTCTCCACGCCGGCGGCCTTGAGCTTTTGGGCGATGCCGGGGACTTCGGCGAAGCGGGTCTTGACCTCCAGCTCGCCGTCTCCCGTCATGCGGCTCTGCTTGCGTTTTTCTGCTATGAGTAGATGCACAAACACCGAGCGGCAGGCATAGTCCAGCATCGGCAACCGGGCCAGCCGGTCGGCCAGCGGGGCCTCGCCCAGGGTCTCGGTGAGGAAGTTCCGGTAGGCATGGGCCATGCCGAGGATGGTGGCCTCTTCCCTGGGCAGGAATTCATAGCGCATCACGCTGTCGGTTTCGCGGAGCGGATCGGAGGAGTGGAATCTCAGCCGGGTGCGCAGGTGGGCACCGTTCAGGTTACGTTCCGGCCCGGCATTGGCGCTCATCACCAGCTCAGCGTCGAACTCCTCGGTGGCGGCGATACCCAGCAGGGCGTCGGCCTCGCGGGCCAGCCCGAAGACCGGAGCGTTCAGCCCGCGATGGTCCCGGGCGTAGAACAGCATCTCGGAGGTAAGGGATTCGGTCTTGTTGAAGTGCCAGACCGTGCCGCGCCCCTTGGGGGCCAGAACGAAGCCGGGTTCGCCGGTTCGCACCGCGCCGAAGCCCGGAAGGATATCCAAGGCCATATTCCGGATATCGAAGGAGCGGTTTTCGACCACCCGGCGGCCGGGAACCATCACCAGCAGGGCCGCTTCCTCAAGCTGAAAAAGCACGCGAAAGCCGCAGGCGGCCTTGGGCCAGGTGCATTGCACGCCGATGCGCTCGTCTTCCGGGAGGATGCGAAACTCCCAGCCCGCCTCGTGCTCGACCGGGCAGAGGCGCGAGCGGAAATGCGGGGCATCCCAGTAGTGCAGGGCCAGCGGCGGGCCGGGGCAGGCCCACTCCGAGCCGCTGCGCTTGTCCGTCACCCGGAGGCGCAGGGTTGGCTCTGCCTCAATATCGAGGCGTAAGATATCGTTTTCGAGCAATGGGGTTTCGGCCACGGCCTTATGCCACCGTTCAGATCAGTTGGGCGAGCCGGGCACCGGGGGCGCCCCGGCTCATGCCTTGACGATCTTATCTCGTCCTTCCGTTACGTTTTGGGTCGCGTTCCGGGTATCGACCACCAGTTGCGAATGGCGTACCATCCAGTCGTAATCATAGGCGCTGTGGTCGGTCGCAATCAGCAGGCAATCCTGCTCCGCGAGGAACGCCTCGGTCAGCTCGGTCGATTCGAGGTTCAGGTCGGAGTGTCGGGTTTGCATCTTGGGGATGTGCGGGTCGTTGTAGCTCACAATGCAGCCGGCCTCGTGCAGCATGTTGGCCAGCGTGATGGAGGGCGACTCGCGCAGGTCGTCCACGTCCTTTTTGTAGGCCATGCCCGCGATGCAGATACGGGAGCCGTTGAGTGGCTTTTTCGCTCGGTTCAGGGCGGCGGCGATGCGCTGCACCACATAGGACGGCATCCCGGTATTGATCTCGCCCGCCAGCTCGATAAAGCGCGTCGGCGTGTCGTATTCCCGGGCCTTCCACGACAGGTAGAAGGGGTCGATGGGGATGCAGTGCCCGCCCAGGCCGGGGCCGGGGTAGAAGGCCTGGAAGCCGAACGGCTTGGTCGCCGCCGCCCGGATCACCTCCCAGACGTCGATGCCCATCTTATCGAACAG
>CAZBCO010000188.1:0-9389 GCA_964490295.1 uncultured Planctomycetota bacterium | reverse complement strand
TATTCGAGGCGCGGCAGGTGCGAAGCGGTGGACCCGATGACAACCACGGCATTCCAGCGCCAGGTGCAGCGATAAGACGCCTCGATGTCCTGCGCAATCTGACGACACGGTTCGGCAACGCCGGGCGTGTAGATCACACTTAACGCGAAATTATCGGCCACGGGGATTTTGGGCGATACCCCGATCAAACCGCCTTCGATGGGACTTGGCTTTGGCGAGCTCTTGATGTTATCTTGCTCTTGAATCACGGATGGCCTCCTGGAGTCGCAAGAACACGCGACTATATTAACGATGTTTATCGTGTTGTCAATCAATTGACATCGCCGGAGGGCCGGGGTAGAATCCGAAGGCACTCACGAGGATGAATTATGGCCGGAAAACTCCCCACCTTTGAGGAGTCGCTTGCGAACCTGGAGGCGATCATCGCCGAGTTGGAAGCCGGGACGCTTCCGCTGGATAAGATGATGGCTCGTTACGAGCAGGGTGTAAAGATGCTTGCTCAGTGCCGGGCGGTGCTGGACAAGGCCGAGAAGCAGATTGAAATCCTGGTGAAGAGCAAGGACGGCTCGTTATCCGCGGAGCCTTTTGAACCGCCCGATGATGATTAGGGGCGAAAACGCCGCCCGCGCCCCAGTGCCCATTGATCAGGTGTGAAATATGGATAAAACAACCTCGTTCTGGGACAACTTTGAGCAAATCCGGCAGGCCGTCGACCAGCACCTCGACGCCTGGCTCCCCAAGGATTCCGAACGCCCCAAGCGTCTTCATAAGGCGATGCGTTACAGTATCTTCGCCGGTGGGAAGCGGGTTCGCCCGGTCCTCGGCATTCTGGCTTGCCGTGCGGTCGGCGGTGCCGACGAGGTGGCGATGCCCTCGGCTTGCGCCCTCGAATGCATCCACACCTATTCATTGATCCATGACGATTTGCCCGCGATGGACGACGACGACCTGCGGCGCGGGAGGCCGTCGAACCACAAAGCCTTCGACGAAGCCACCGCGATCCTGGCCGGCGACGCCCTGCTGACCCTCGCGTTCGAGATTCTCGCCGCCCAGACCTCGGACCCCGCCGTCAGCCACCGCACCGTTTGGGAAGTGGCCCGCGCGGCCGGATGGGCGGGAATGGTTGGCGGCCAGCAGGCCGACCTTATTGCCGAGGGCGTGGTCGCCACCGAAGAGGCCCTGCACTTTGTCCACGAGCGCAAGACGGGGGCCTTGATTCGCGCCGCGGTGCGATGCGGCGCCCTCGCGGGCCAGGCCTCCGAGGAGCAACTTGACCGGCTGACCACCTACGCTGAACGTATCGGCCTCGCGTTCCAGATCGCCGATGATATTCTGGACGAGACCGCCACCTCGGAGCAGTTGGGCAAGACCGCCGGCAAGGACAAGCAGGCCAACAAGCTGACGTTCCCGTCAGTGTACGGGCTGGAATCGTCGCGGGCCCAGGGCCTGCGTATTGTGGACGAGGCCAAGGCGGCGATTCGACCGCTGGGCGATGCCGCCCTGCCGCTCGCAGACCTTGCGGATTTCATCATGGCACGCACTTCGTAGGGGGATTCGTTGAAACCACCGGCCAAGCACATCGTTGTCCTCGGCAACTCGGCCAAAGAGCGCGTTCCCCAGACCATGGCCGCCGCCATCGCCGTGCTGGAGCCGCTGGCCGACATCACGGCCATTGAACTGAACGACGACGCGGCCCTGGATACCCTGCAAGCGGACCTGGCCTTTGTCTTCGGCGGCGACGGGGCGATTCTGCATGCCGCCCGCCGGTTCGGCGACAACCCCATCGCCATCTGCGGCGTTAAACTCGGCAAGCTCGGCTTTCTGGCCACGCTGACCGATGACCATCTGGAGGCCGACCTGAAGGCCATCGTTGCCGGGAACTACCATATCGTCTCCGCCATGAAGCTCGCGTGTACCGTCGAGCGCGACGGCGAGGTAATCCATCAAAGCCACGCGGTCAACGACGCGGTAGTGTCGCGCGGGGCGCTCTCGCGGCTGATCTCCATCGACCTTCTGATTGACGGCGAAAAAGTCACCACCTATAATGCGGATGGGATCATTGTCTCGACGCCGCTGGGGTCCACCGCCCATTGCCTCGCGGCAGGCGGCCCGATTCTTGAGCCGGCGTTCGACGCGATGGTCCTCGCTCCGATCTGCCCGCACACCCTGTCGAACCGGCCTTTGGCCATCTCGGCGGAGCGGGAGGTTCAGATGTGCATGAACAAGCGAATGGCCGGCACCGCCCTCACCGTCGATGGGCAGGTTTACCAAAACCTTGAGAGCGGTGATTGCGTGAAGCTGACACGGGCCGATACCCGGTTCAACCTGGTGCGGGCCGAGGGCCACAGCTATTTTGAGACCCTGCGAGAAAAACTCGGCTGGGGCGGCCACGTGGGACCTGGGACAAGATAACAGGAGACCCGATGTATCGAATCCGAATTCGCCGTGATATCTGCAAAGGCTGCGGCCTCTGCATTGAGTTCTGCCCGAAAAAGCTTTTGGGCCTGGATGAGCAGTTAAACGCCCGGGGCGTCAAGCCCGCCACATGCCAGGGCCACATGGAAGACTGCATCGGTTGTGGCAACTGCGCCGCGATGTGCCCCGATGCCGCCATCGAGATCGAAGAGGTCGAAGAAATCGACGAGGACAACGAGGGCGACGACACAAAATGAGAGGCCGCCAGCCTTGGTTCCGGAGGTTTGCAACGCAATGACCCCACGCCTTAGAACGAGACCCTGACACATGGCCGTTGCCGTCATCAGCGATGTCCATTCCAATCTGGCCGCCCTGACGACGGTGTTGAAGACCATCGACGAGCTGGGCATCCGGCGCATCCTCTTCGTCGGCGATCTGGTCGGCTACAACGCCTCACCCTCCGAGTGTATCGACCTCTTCAAGCAGCGCCGCATCGTCGGCATCTCCGGCAATCACGACCGCTACACCACCGGGCAGGAGATGAGCGATATCCGGGAGACCACCGTCGAGGCCATCCATTACACACAGCTCGCCATCGGCACCGACGGAGACGCCTTTCTGCGCGACCTGCCCGACCAGCGCATGGTCGATCAGCGCTACATGATCGTTCACGGCTCCATCCTCGACCGTGACGAATACATGCTCAGCGGCGAGGTGATCAACCGCAACATGCGTGAGCTTCGAGACAATTATGCGGGCATCGATATCTGCTTTTTCGGCCACAGCCACTTCCCTGCGATCATCGGCAACGGCAAGATCGACATGAAATTCCCGGAAACCCGCACGGTAAAGCTTGATCCCCTGAAACAATACATGATCAACCCCGGCAGCGTCGGGCAACCTCGCGACGGCGTCCCCCTGGCCTCCTTCGGCATCTTTGATCCCCAAGCCTACGCGATGCAGATTCTTCGGGTGGAATACGATGTACAGGACACCCACGACCGGGTCCTCGCCGCCGGCCTGGGCCGCAGCCTGGCAGAACGCCTTCTTATCGGCCGCTGAAAACCCAATCCCTGGCCACCGACGGATGGACCATTCTATAAGGCTTGGCCCTCGCGTGACGTTTGCACCGCTTGACACGGTTCCGGCGCATCGCTACACTTAAGTCCCATCGCTTACTGGAGGCCAATTATGGCAGATAGAAATGTTCCGGGTGATTTGAAGTATACGCGTGACCACGAGTGGGTGCGCGTCGAGGGCGACACGGCCATCATCGGTATCACAGACCACGCTCAATGCGCCTTGGGCGAGGTGACTTATGTCGAGCTGCCAAACATGGGGCAAGCCGTGACGCTGGGCGGCGAGCTGGCCGTGGTCGAGTCGCTCAAAGCAGCCAGCGACGTGTACGCGCCGCTTTCGGGCGAGGTCGTTGAAGTGAACGAAGGCTTGGAGGATGCCCCGGGAACGGTTAACGAGGACTGCTACGGGGCCGGTTGGCTATGCAAACTGCAAGGTGTGCAGGCCGACGAAATTCAGAAACTGCTCAGTCCCGACCGCTACGGTGAATTGCTCGCACAGGAATAGTGGACTATGTCTTATGTACCTCACACCGACGCCGAGCGGCGTGCGATGCTCGACGCCATTGGCGTGAAGTCGATAGCCGATCTGTTCGCCTCAATCCCCGAAGCCCTGCGGCCCAAGCCCGCCGCCGAGGAGGACCCGGTACCGGGGCTGGCAAGCGTCCCGCCGGCAATGTCCGAGTTCGCGGTACGCCGCAAGCTGCGTGCGATGGCCCGAACCAACGCCACGGAATTGTGCAGCTTTCTTGGCGGCGGGTTCTACGACCATTTCGTTCCCGCCGCGGTCGATGCCCTGGCCGGGCGCTCGGAATTCTACACCGCCTATACGCCCTATCAGGCCGAGATGTCGCAAGGCATGTTGCAGGCGATGTACGAATACCAGTCGGCGATCTGTCGCCTGACGGGAATGGAGGCCGCGAACTCGTCACTGTACGACGGGGGCACGGCCCTTTACGAGGCGATGATGATGGCCATCCGGGTGACCGGGCGGCGAAAAGTCCTCATCGATGAATGCCTCAGCCCCATCTATCGCAAGATGCTTGATTGCTACACCACCAATCTCGACATCGAGACGGTCACCATTCGACACACAAACGGCCAGACCGACGGGCAGCAGTTCCTCGCGGAGATCAATGGCGATACTGCCGCGATCCTTGTCCAGAATCCGAACTTCTTCGGGGTGGTGACGGATTATCGGCAACTGGTCGAGGCCGCACACGCGGCGGGGGCCGTTGCTGTCGCCTCGGTCTATCCCATTGCACTGGGCCTTGTCGAAACGCCGGGGGCGATGGGCTTTGATATTGTGACCGGCGAGGGCCAGAGCCTGGGCCTGCCGCTGTCGTTTGGCGGCCCGTATCTTGGTTTCATGGCCTGCCTCAAGAAGCACGTGCGCAAAATGCCGGGCCGGATTATCGGAGCCACACAGGACGGCCAGGGGCGGCGCGGTTTTGTGATGACGCTCCAGGCCCGTGAGCAGCACATCCGCCGCGAGAAGGCCACCTCGAACATCTGTTCCAACGAAGCCCTCTGCGCCGTGCGGGCGGTGATTTATATGTCATTGCTGGGCAAGCACGGCCTCAAAACGGTGGCCCGAACTTGCGCCGCGCTGGGGCGTTGCGCCCGCGAGCGGTTGACCGCCATCCCCGGCGTGAGCTTGCTGAACGATGCCCCGACGTTCAACGAGTTCGCCGTCCGTCTGCCCGTGGACAACGCCGCCGACGTGGTCACCACGCTGATTGACCGGGGCATCGCGGCGGGCTTCCCGCTGGGGCGCTATTATCCCGAATTACAAAATGCCCTGCTGATTGCCCTGACAGAGAAACACACCCGGCAGGATATCAACCGATTGGCCGAAGCGTTGGAGAAGGTACTGTGAAACTGATTTTTGAGAAGGGATCGCCAGGACGGCGCGGGACAACGCTTCCCGAAGCGACGCTGGATAGCGACAGCGATTTGCCGGAGGCCTTGCGACGCTCCCAGGATGCCGAGCTTCCGGAAACCTCCGAACTGGACGTGGTGCGGCATTTCACGGAGCTGTCGCGGCGGAACTTCGGCGTGGACTGCGGCTTCTATCCGCTCGGCTCCTGCACGATGAAATACAACCCCAAGGCGAGCGAAGCCATCGCGAACCTGGACGGCTTTCAAGACTTGCATCCCCTGTTGCCTCAGTTGGCACCGGGCGACCGGCTCACGCAAGGGGCGTTACAAGTCATCTATGAGCTTGAGCGGCTCCTGTGCGAAATCACCGGGATGGCGGCGTTCACGATGCAGCCACTGGCCGGGGCGCACGGCGAGTTGACCGGCGTGATGCTCATCGCCGCCTATCATCGAGCGATGGGGGCCTGCAAGACCAAGGTGATTGTGCCCGATTCGGCCCACGGCACCAACCCGGCGAGCGCGGCCATCGGCGGCTTCAGCGTCGTCCCGGTCCCGTCCGACAAACACGGGTTCATGGACCTCGACGCGTTCCGAGCAGCCCTGGACGACCAGGTGGCCGCGGTGATGCTGACCTGTCCCAACACGCTGGGACTGTTCAACCCGCATATCCGGGATATCGCAGACCTGACGCACGAAACGGGCGGCCTGATGTATTACGATGGGGCCAACCTGAACGCCATTCTGGGCAAGTGTCGGCCCGGCGACATCGGGTTTGATGTCGTCCACCTCAACCTGCACAAGACCTTTGCCACGCCGCACGGCGGTGGCGGCCCGGGCGCGGGGCCGGTCGGTGTCGCATCGCACTTGGCCGATTTTCTACCCACCTCACGGGTGGAGCAACGGCCCGACGGCACCTATAAGCTCAGCTACGACAAAGAAAAGAGCATCGGCTACGTGGCCCCGTTCTACGGCAACTTCGGTGTGTTGCTCAAAGCCTACGCCTATATCCTCACGCTGGGCCGCCAGGGTCTGGTCGAGGTCGCCGAGCATGCGGTGCTCAACGCCAACTATGTGCTGGCTCGTCTCAAGGATGCCTTTGACGTGCCCCACCCCGGCCCCTGCATGCACGAATGTGTGTTGTCGGCGACAAGGCAGGCGGCCCACGGCGTCCACGCTCTGGATATCGCCAAAGCCCTGATTGACCGCGGGTTTCACCCGCCCACGATGTATTTCCCGCTCACGGTAAAAGAAGCCCTGATGATCGAGCCGACAGAAACCGAGTCGAAGGAAACGCTCGACGCCTTCTGCGAAGCGATGCTCGATATTGCGCGGCAGGCCGAAAGCGAGCCGGAGGCCGTCACCCAGTCGCCGACCTCGACGCCCGTGTCACGCCTCGATGAAGTCGCCGCGGCGCGAGCCTTGGACCTGGCATCACTGGCCTGAACCTGACGCTGTTTGGGAGACCTTTCAACCATGTTCGCTATGCCCGCTTCACCTAATGAGTACAGGTCTGATGTTTGCAGCATCATTGAAGCCGAGGAGCGGCGTCAATGGGAGAAGATCGTCTTGATCCCCTCCGAAAGCCTCTGCCACCCCGAAGTGTCCAAGGTGTTGTCGTCGGTCTTTTCCAACATCTACGCCGAGGGCCAGCCGGCCCCGCCACTGATGCACGACCCGCGCACCTCGGCCACCGACGCCGACCGTTTTGAAAGCTGGCAGGCGCGTCTGGCCGACGCTCGCTATTACAAGGGCTGCGTCAACGCCAACCGCGTGGAGCTGCTGGCCCAGGAGAATATTGCCCAGGTGTACAGCCGGCTCCTCGGCAGCCCGTCGGCCGAGAACATTCACGTCTGCGTCCAGGCGCTGTCCGGTGCCCCGGCCAATACCGCCGTGTACGAGGCTTTGTTGGAACACGGCGACGTAGTGTTGGGGCTTGACCTGGCACACGGGGGCCACCTGACGCACGGATCGGAGTTCAACTATTCCGGCAAGACATTCAATGTCCATTCCTATGGCATCGATCCAACCACGCGAAAACTCGACTATGAAAGAATCCGGGCGCAGGCTCTGGCATGCCGCCCCAAGCTGATTATCGGCGGGGCCTCGTCTTACCCCTGGGATTTCGACTGGGCGGAATTGCGCTCCATCGCCGACGAAGTCGGGGCCTATCTGCTGGCGGACATCGCCCATCTGGCCGGAATGGTCGTCGCCGGACTGCTGAACAACCCGGTTCCTCATGCCCATATCGTAACCCATACCACCCACAAGACGCTTTGTGGCCCTCGCGGCGCGGTAATCCTTACGACCTACCCGGAATTGGCCGGGAAACTCAGTGCGGGGGTTTTCCCCGGCTTGCAGGGCGGGCCGCACCTGCACACCATCGCCGCCATTGCCCGGATGTTCGAAATCATCCGGCAGGAGCGCGACACTTTTGTTGCCCTGCAGCAGGCGATTCTGAACAACACCGCCTGGTTTGCCAAATGCCTTCAAAAGCAGGGCTTGGAACTCGAATACGGCGGGACGAACACGCACATGCTGCTGGTGGATTTGAAACGCTACCAAGGACACCCGCACCCGGAGTTCCCCATCGACGGCGAGATCGCGTCGCGGCTGCTGGAACTGGCGGGCATCGTCTGCAACAAGAATGTGCTGCCCGGTGACGAAACCGGCGGCAAGGCCAGCGGCATCCGGATGGGCATGCCTTGGGCCACGCAGCGAGGCATCACGCGCGAGCAGATCGCCGAGCTGGCCTCGATCATCAACGACGTCCTCAGCAACATCCACACCTTCCGCGTCTGGGTTCCGGCCGGCGAGGAGCGCTGCCGGGGCAAAATCCCGGCCGGTGTGCTGGACGCCGCCGCCGGGCGCGTGAACGCAATCCGGGAGGCCCTGCCCTACCCCGAAGCGTTGCCGCCGGTGGAACCGCCCCGCGCGTACACCGAGGTCGGGAATCAGGCCGCTGTTTTGCTGCGCGGCGACAAGGTGATGCTCGCCCTCTCGCAGATGCTCACCTGCCAGGTCGAAGGGCTGGAGCCGGGAGAAGCGGCGACGGGAAACATGTTGAACAACGACGCTTCCCTGGTGGCCGAGGTCAGCGTAGTCAACCTTGGCCTCGCGGGCCGGGAGGAGCGATTCGCCCTGCTGACCTCCGCGGACGCGATAGAAGCGGTAATCGCCCGTTTACGCGGCTTGTCCGACGGATACCTGCTTTTCGATTCGGAAGACCTCTATTCCAAGATCGACGGGCCAATGGTGGTGGGCTGCTTGCCGGAGGCCTTGGTCGCAGAGTTGCCTGAGCAATTTCCGGCGGAAGCCACCGATTTGACCAAACCGTATTTCATCGGCCAGTCCAAGCTGGTTGCCTCGGATGCGCCCCCTGCAAAGCGTGAATATCGCTACGAGGCGCCTGACCTGCCGTTGCGCAAAACCGTGCTGCACGCCGCCCACCGCAAGTTGGGCGGAAAGATGGTCCCCTTTGCGGGCTGGGAAATGCCCGTGCAGTATGCCGAGGGCATCTTTGCCGAGCACCGGGCGGTACGAACCGCCGCGGGCTTATTTGATGTCTCGCATATGAGCCTGTTTGAAATCAGCGGAAAGCACGCCCTGCCCTTCCTCGACGTGCTGCTGGCCAACTGTGTCTCGCGCCTCGACCCCGGCGAGGCCCAATACACCTATTTACTCCGTCCGGATGGAACCGCCATCGACGATATGTATGTGTACCGGATGGCTCGCGACCGATTTATGCTGGTGGCGAACGCCGCCAACGCCGAGGCGGATTGGGACTGGATTCAGGCGGTAAACTCCCGCGAAGTGATTATTGATGAGCAAATGCCCGGCAAGCAGATCGGTGGCCCGGCCACAATTCGCAACTTGCGCGAAGACGGCCTGCTCGGCCTGGCCCTTCAAGGCCCCGCTTCTGCGAAACTGCTCTGCCAACTGGCGGACAAGGCCGCCCAGCGCACGGCTCTGGAGCGCCTTCAGCAGAACCAGTTCATCGAAGCCGACTTGGCCGGGCAC
>CAZBCO010000187.1:0-2653 GCA_964490295.1 uncultured Planctomycetota bacterium | reverse complement strand
ATCGCAACGGGAGCCCGCCCGGCAGCCGGATCAACGACTGCGGGTTCCGGGTGGCGGTGTCGGCCGGCGTGGACTGATTTTTAACCCTTTGCCCTTTGTTCTTTTACCCTTTGCCTTGGGGGTGCGGGGGGCGTAGCCCCCCCCCGCGCGCCGCAAAAATTGAAAACATGAGCTTGGCCCCTGCGGGTCATGAGGGGCGGGGCCGTAATGCCGGCGCGTACTGCGCGGCGGTGGCTGGAATAGTTATCGGCGTTACTGCCGCTCGGCCTACCGCGGTATTGCCACGCCTGGCATGCGTAGCAGCTACTTCGGTCTTCGCGTGGCGGTGTCCGCAGCTGCCGCGGACTGATGGGCTGGCGGCTTGAGCTTGGCCCCTCTACGGGCGACAGGTCTGCACCACCTTGATGTCTTGCCTTGCACTGGAAGTCTACTTCCGCTATATTCCGAGCCATACGCCGCTTCAAACTGATGAGGGTTTGATATGAAGCTCGCCACATTCAACGCCAACTCTATCCGCGCTCGGTTGCCCATCGTGCTGGACTGGCTGGGCGAGCAGCAGCCCGATGTGATGTGCATCCAGGAGACGAAGGTCGTTGATGACTTGTTCCCTCAGGAGGCGTTTGAGGCCATCGGATATCATGCGGCGTTCCGAGGCGAGAAGTCCTACAACGGCGTCGCCATCCTCAGCCGCGAGCCGTTGGAAGACGTCTCGTACGGGCTGGATGACGACGGGCCGAGCGACGAGGCACGGCTTATCCGGGGCACGTTCCGAGGCGTGCATCTGGTGAACACCTATGTGCCGCAGGGGATGGATACGGCCTCGGAGAAGTATCGCTACAAGCTCGAATGGTTTGCCCGACTGGCCCGCTTTTTCGACCGGCACTACACCGCGAAGGACCGGGTGCTGTGGTGCGGGGATATCAACGTCGCTCAGACCGACATCGACGTCCACGACCCCAAGCGGCTGCTGGGGCACGTCTGCTTCAACCCGGAGGTGCAGGCGGCGTTCCGCGAGGTCGCCGACTGGGGCTTTGTCGATGTGTTCCGCGAGAAGCACCCCGAACCGGGGCAATACACCTTTTACGACTACCGCGCCCCCAGCTCGCTGAAGCGGGGGAAGGGCTGGCGCATCGATCTGATGATGGCCACGCCGCCGCTGGCGAAGCTCTGCACCGACGCCTGGATCGACCTCGCCCCCCGCCAACGCGAGAAGCCCTCCGACCACACCCCGCTGGTCGCCGAGTTCGATCTGTAGGACTCGAAGGATTTATCCGCAGATTTCGCCGATTTGTGCCGCGAACGCCGGCGGAGTCATTTCAGAAGGCTGAAGAGCGCGGATCTGCACGCCTTCTTGTCAAAAGTGACCACGCCGTCACAGCCAGCCGCCTGGGCCGAGTGGGCGATGAGCAGATCGCCCAGGCCGACTTTGCTGCGGCGAGCCGCCATCAGGAACCGCTCCAGCACTTCACTCCCCTCGAACTCCAAAATCGGCATCTGCCGGAGGCAGGCAAGGGCGTTCAGTATCTCGGCGCGGGCCATCGCGTACCGTCTATCCAAGACCCAGATCACCTCAAGCGTGACCGCCAGGGGGACAAAGAAGGAAGTACGATCCGCTTCAGCCCTCTTGAACAACTTGTGGACAATTCGTGCCTGCTTCTCATCGTCCCGAACAAGAAACCGCACGATAACGTTCGTGTCGAGAGCCGTCATCAGTCCTTCTCGCTCACATGTTCGGCGATGGCCTCGTCCATCTCTTCGACGGTTCGCGCGGTCATGTCCGGTCGATGCAGCATTCCGAAGACCTTGTCGACTGACTTGGACACGGGCTTGATCACGGCTTCCGAATCATTTCGGACGACAAACGAAACGCGGTCGCCGGTGTGGAGATGAAGCGATGTTCGTACCCGCTTGGGGATGGTAATCTGTCCTTTGCTCGTAACCTTCGCTGTAATCACCGGGCAGCCTCCTTACTCTTGCGTACCTCCTTACATTATCGTAAGGACGCTGCGGAATGTCAACGCTTTCTTCCCGCCCCCTCGTCAGGAAGGGCTTTGCCTGTGCGTCGCTGCGGTGTCGTACATGGTGAGGATGTTTTCGATAGGGGCGTCGACTTGGATGTAGGTGTGGCCGGGGCCGAAGACGTAGCCGCCGCCTTCGCCGAGGGTGTCGATGAGGTGCCGAGCCTCGTCAGCGACCTGATGATTGGCGGCGGCGAGTACCCGTTGTTTCGGTGTCATTGGCCCTTCTCTACGTTAATTGGCGTCGTTTACGGAGCCACCATTCCAGCGTCAGCGGGATGGCGAAGAGGAGCAGGAAGCCCCACGAGTCCCAGATGTCCGTCGGATGCTCGGTGAGGATATTGGCGGATTCCGCCTGGATGCGTTCCGGGATTTGGTCGATTTCGTCGATCATAAACGCCTCCCCGCCGGTCTTGCGGGCCACGGACTTCATCGTCTCGATATCCAGCGAGCGGCTCTCGCTTTCGAGCGTGGACATCGACACGCTGAACGGGGCGCGTTCCGGCTCCGTCGCGCCCGGAGCCTTGGCCCAGGCGAGATGGTCGCCGACGCGCCGCGCGATGAACGAGCCGCGATAGATGCCCAGGCTCGGATCGGCCAGAGCCAGCCCCAGCGACTGGGTGCCCCCGCCGGGC
>CAZBCO010000186.1:0-2967 GCA_964490295.1 uncultured Planctomycetota bacterium | reverse complement strand
CCCCAACCGGCGAACTAGAAACGGGGAGAGGCCGGACCTTTGCACTGGGTATTACTTCTTGAATTCAGCGTCGTGGCGGCCCTGAGCGCCGCGTTTCTGGTCGTCGGCTATCGGCTGTGCCGCCAGTATCCACGGGCGCGCTACCCCCTGATTGTCCTCGGCTCGGTATGCCTGCTCTACCGGGTGCTGACCGCGACCTTTCCCGAACGCTTCTATATTTTGACGCCGCACCGGCTGCTGACCGGGTTCTTCACGCCGGCGGGGTTCCTGCTGCTGGCCGCCGCGATGGCCCGGCCGTTGCGACATTCGCTCCAGCGGATTCTGGTCGCCGTGTTCTCCGTGGTGCTGGCCTATTATGTCTTCGGCGACGCCGCCTACCTCGCCGTGGCCGGGCATCGGCTGGCCGAGCTGGACGGGCGCTGGCAAGGGCCGACCATGCGGCAATCGACGACCTTCACCTGCGGCCCCGCCGCCGGCGCCGCGCTGCTCAGGGCCTGGGGCCTCGACGTCCGCGAGGGCGACCTCGCCTTTGCCGCGCGCACCTCTTACCGAGGCACCGAAATGCTGCGGCTGGCCGAAGCCCTGAGACATTTCGGCAGGACAAAACCGCTGGATGTTCGCGTCCTGTCCGCGGACTTCGAGCAGCTTATCCTGATGAACCGGCCCGCCGTCCTCCTGGTGCGCAAGGAGCGGCAACTTCACACCATCACCCTGCTGCGAGCCGACCGGGGAAGCCTGCTCATCGCCGACCCCGCCTCCGGCACCGTGGCCATGCACCTCTCCGACTTCCGCGACCACTACACATGGGACGGCCCGGCCATCGTGGCCTGGCGCCGTTCCGATTTTGAACGACGCTCCGACGAACCGCCCGACCCCGCTCTGCACGAATAAAAGAGGGCGTCTGGAAAGCACACTCTCTCCGAACTTTTTATGGCGCCGACGCGGTTTTGTGGGGTATTATATTCATAGGGGCAAACCCGAACGCCGAGAAGCAGAGGAGGTGCAGAATGGATATGGAAACGCTGACTCGATTCTTTATGTGGTGTACGATCCTCAACGGCGCCCTGCTGCTGTTGTGGACCCCCTTCGCCCTCTGGGGCCAGGACATGGTTTATCGCCTCCACACGCGATGGTTTAACATCGACCGGGGAACGTTCTCCGTGATTTTCTACGCGTTCCTTGGGGTGTTCAAGATATTCTTCATTGTCTTCAGCCTCGTCCCCTATATTGCCCTGCTCCTTTTGGGATAAGGCTGTTTTCCTTCGGAGGCCGTCTTAAACCCTCGCTTGGTCGATATTGCATTCGATCTCCCCTGATGCTATGCTTCCGGTTCCAGACAAGAAGGACAACGATACGGAGGCAGGATGCAAACACGACTGAAGCGCGAGCCGGATTTCGACCAATTCCTGAAGGTGCTGCGGCGGGAGGGGACGCCGAGCTATCTGCCCTTCTACGAGCATGTCGCGAGTGCGGGGTTTATCGCCACCCGGACGGAGACCGATTTCGCCGGGGCGGCGGGCCAAGGGGAGGAGGGCCTGCGCACCTACGTCGATTTCTGGCTGGGGATGGGCTACGACTGCATCCCGATGGAGCGCGGCCTGCGCTGCCCGCTGGACATCCACAAGGACGGCCACAACGATGCGCTCAGCCACGGGAGCGAGGCCTCGGTGGTGATCCGCAACCGCGAGGACTTCGAGCGCTACCCCTGGCCCGACGAGTCGAAGCCTATCGACTTCACGGACTTCGAGAAGGTGGCGGCGATGCTGCCGGACGGCGTGAAGATCGTCGGCGGCGTGGGCACCGGGCCGTACGAATGGGCCTCAATGATGATGGGCACCATCGGGATGTCGTACCTGATGGTCGACGACCCCGAGCTGGTGGGGATGGTCTTCGCCAAGATCGGCTCGCTGCACGTCGCCGCCAACCGGATTCTGGCGCAGATGGACTTCATCGGCGCCCATCGCCAGGGCGACGACCTGGGCTTCAAGACCTCGACCTTCCTCCCGCCGGACCGCTTGCGCGAATGGGTCTTCCCCATCTATCGGGAAATGGTCAACGTGGCGCACGGCGCGGGCCGCCCGTTCATCCTCCACTCCTGCGGCAACCTCGCCAAGGTGTACGACGACCTGATCGATTGCGGCATCGATGCGAAGCACTCGTTCGAGGATGTCATCCTGCCCGTGGCCGAGTTCAAGCAGCAATACGGCGACCGGATGACGCCGCTGGGCGGGCTGGACGTGGACTTCATCTGCCGGGCCTCGAAGGAGGAGATCCGCCGCTACACCATCGAGCACATCGAGACCTGCTGGAGCGACGGCTATTGGGCCTTGGGCACCGGGAACTCGCTGACCAACTATATGCCCGTGGAGAACTACATCACCGCGCTGGAGACCGCCATCGAGGTGACGGGATAGCCCGTCCGGCGGCGCGGCAACGTCATCGCCCGAAGCGTTTGAGCTTCTCGATGAAGGCCGCTTTGCTCAGGCCGCCCGCGAAGCTGAGGTCCAGGTTCACGCTGCCGTCGGCATTGACGAAGACGATGACCGGGGGCGATTTCACGTTGTACTTCTCCGCCACGTCCGGGTGCTCGTCGGTGTCGATCTTGAGGGTCGTGAATTGGCGGCCCAGGGCCACGACGTCGGGCTGGGTGAAGACCGTCCGGTCAAGCTCCTTGCAGATGGTACACCAGTCGGCGGTGAAATCGATAATGAAGGGCTGCCCTGCGTCGAGCGCCTGCTGCACCCCGGTCATTGAGCCGGGCACAAACAGGTTCTCTGCCTTCTCCGCCGTCCCGCCGCCGCCGAACCCCAGAGCATGGGCCGTCAGGAACACCGCTGCGAGCAGGGCGAGCATCCCCAACGCCCGCTTGGCTCGGTCCCCGGCCGAGCTCTCGCGGGTCAACCGGTCAAACCCGCCGAGGAACACCGCCCCGACCACCAGCACCGCGGCAAAGGCGAGGTAATACGC
>CAZBCO010000185.1:0-20509 GCA_964490295.1 uncultured Planctomycetota bacterium | reverse complement strand
GAAGTCGTCCGCGATATGAAGCGGCGTGTCGCGGGCGACAACGACCGCAGTGCCACCTACACGTTGACCAATCGCCGCGGCGAGGTGATCTGCTCGACCCGCGACTACCCGCGCTTTGCGAATCTATCGGCTCGCCTCGCCTCGGCAGGCGGCCCCCAGCCGGGCCACCCCAGAATACAAGTGCTTTGTGATGAGAACGGACAGGATGTTTTGTCCGTTCAGGCCCGGTCTCAGGGCTACCGGGATTTCGACGGCTTCGGGTGGGCGCTGCTGGTCGAGCGGCCGACGAGCGAGGCGTTTGCCCCGGCTTACCGGCTGCGAAACCAGATGATGTTGTGGACCCTTGGGGGGCTGGTGCTCGCCGCCCTGGTGGGCTGGCGGGCCTCGGCCTCCATAGTCCGTCCCCTGAGCCGGTTGTCCAGCGGCGCGCGCAAGATCGGTTCGGGGAACCTCGCCCACCGGGTGGGAACGGAGCGCAACGACGAGGTCGGCGAGTTGTCGCGTGCGTTTGACCAGATGGCGGCCGGCCTGGAGCAGCGGACCCTCGAATTGGAAGCGGCTCATCACAAGCTGGTGGAGCGCGAGAAGCTGGCGGTGCTGGGCCAACTGGCCGGCGGGGTGGGGCACGAATTGAGGAACCCCCTGAGCGCGATTAAAAACGGGGCGTACTTCCTGAACATGGTGGTGAAAAGCAGCGAACCCAATGTAGTCGAAACGCTGGGGCTGATCGACCACGAGGTGATGAACTGCGAACGCATCATCTCCAGTTTGCTCGACTTCGCCCGCCCAAGAAAACCCGATTGTGTCCCCGTGCAGATCGGCGACGTCCTCGACGGAGCTGTCAAACATATTCACATCCCGGATAATGTGACCATTGCCTGGACTCTACCGGACACCCTTCCGTCGGTTCCGGGCGACGCGGGGCAGCTGGGCCAGGTGTTCGACAATCTGATTCTGAACGCGGTACAGGCGATGCCCGACGGCGGCGAACTGACCCTCGCGGCCAGGGTGGCGGAACCCGGCTGGATGGAGGTTGCCGTCACGGACACCGGCGTCGGGATCCCCCCCGAACAACAGGCCAAGCTGTTTCAGCCGCTGTTCAGCACCAAGGCCAAAGGCATGGGGCTGGGGCTGGCGGTCATTCAGACGTTGGTCCGGCAGCACGGCGGCGACGTCGTTTTCGAGAGCGAACCCGGTCGGGGGAGCACCTTTACTGTACGCTTGCCCTTGTCAAGAGAGGACCCCTCATGAGCCGTGAAAACACACCCAAGGCCAGTATCCTGATCGTCGACGACAACGTCAGCCTCGACCGGACGATGTCCTTTATCCTGGAGCGCAAGGGCTATTCGGTGACCATCGCCGAAAGCGGCGAGCAGGCCCTGGAGCGCGTCCGGGAACAGCCCTTTGATCTCATCTTTCTGGACATTCAAATGCCGCTGATGAACGGGACGGAGGCCTGCAAGGCGATTAAAGCGATTCGGCCCGGCGCGGCGGTGGTGATGATGACCGCCTATGCCGTCGAGGACCTGGTCAACGAGGCGCTCCAGTCCGGGGCGCGGGCCGTGCTCTACAAGCCGGTGGACGTGGAAAAGCTGATCGACTTGGTGGAGGCCGCGACGGACGACCGCAACGGCGGTTTGATCCTGATCGTGGACGATGACGACGGGGCCTGCGCCACGCTCAAAAAGGTTCTGGTGCGCGAGCAATTCAAGGTGGGCGTGGCCCACACCGGCGAGGCGGCGCTCCAGCTCGCCGCCGAGCGGGCCTACGACGTGGTGCTCATCGACATGAAGCTGCCGACCATCAACGGCCTGGAGACCTATCTGCGGCTCCACAAGATCAACCCACAGGCGGTGGCGGTGATGATGACCGGCTATCGCGAGGAGATGGCCGACCTGGTCAACGAGGCCCTCAGCCACGACGCCTACGCCTGCATCTACAAGCCCATCGACATGGGGAGGCTGCTACAACTCATCGAGGAAATCCGGGAGAAGCTTGAGCTTCAACCGCCGCATTCGGACTGAGGTGCGTTATGGCGAATCACAAGAAGAGCGTCTTGATTGTGGACGACAACGAGGGCATCTGTCGCACGTTGGGCTTCATCTTCGAGAAGGACTACGACACGGCGGTGGCCCACACCGGACAGGAGGCTCTGGAGCACATTCGGAGGCAGTTCTTCCACCTGGTCTTGCTGGATATTCGCCTGCCCGATATCGAAGGCACCGAACTGCTGCATCGGATTCGGGAAGCCCACCCCGACACGGCCACCATCATTCTGACCGGGCACGCCTCCCTCGAAAACGCCGTAGAGGCCCTCAATGCCGGGGCCTTCGCCTATGTCATCAAGCCCTTCAACGTGCCCGAACTGCTCGCCATGGTTCGTCAGGCCATCGAAAAGCAATGCCTTGCTATGGAGAACCGGCGGCTGCTGGCCGACGCCCACCGCGAACTGGAGATGCGTTCAAACATCGAAACCGAACTCCAGCGCTATCGCGAACATCTTCAAGACCTGGTCAAGGAGCGCACCGTCGAGCTGAACACGGTCATCGGTCAGCTTCGCATGGAGATCAACCGCCGCCGCAACCTGGAAGAAAAACTGGTGGAGGCCAACGAGGAGCTCAAGTCCTTCTGTGCTTCGATTTCCCACGACCTTCAGTCGCCGCTTAATGCCGTCAAAGGGTTTGCCGAGTCCCTGCGCCGCGACTATGGCGACCGGCTGGACGAGAAGGGGGTTCGCTTCCTCAACCATATCAGCGACAGCGCCGGCCGGATGTGCGAGCTGGTCGGCGACCTGCTTCAGTATTCGATGATGGGGCGAAAAGAACTGCACCGCAGCGAGCTGGATGTCGGGCAACTGGTCGCCGAGGTGATCGAGGAAGTGCGGTACGCCGAGCCGAACCACGAGGTTCAGGCCGAGATTCAGCCGCTCCCGTCGGTCTGCGCGGACCGGGGCATGCTCCGCGAGGTCTTCTCCAACCTGATTTCGAACGCTGTGAAATACGCCCGCCGCGGCGAAGCGGCCGTCCTCGAAATCGGCGGGCAGCGGCGCGACCAGGAAAGCTTCTTCTATGTGAAGGACAACGGCATCGGTTTCGACATGCAAGAGGCCCCGCGAGTCTTCAAGATGTTTGAAAGGCTTCATCCGGACGACTCGGTGGAGGGTACCGGGGCCGGGCTGGCCATCGTGGACCGTATCCTGCAGCGGCATCGGGGGCGAATCTGGGTCCAATCGGAGCCGGGCCAGGGCACCACCTTCCATTTTGTCATCCCCGATCCGCCCGAAGAAGGGCTGGCTTCGCCCTGAATCCGTTGACTGCCCCAGACCGCTTCCCCGCTACACAGCCGCCCGCCTGCTTTCAGCTTCTCAGCACCAATCCGCACAAGGGTTTAAGTTATCGCTCGACAACCTTTCCGACCGCTTGGGGAGAATATCCGGGCTAATTATTTTCGCGGATAATCCGAGACTACTCATCAGGTTGTGCAAAGTCTGCGCAGCGAGCGTCGGATGCTGCGCGGTAAGCGGAAGGGTCAGGCTGCGTGAAGAAAAAGCAGAAGAAGGTCTTGATGATCGTGTCCGGAGTGGTGGCGGTGGCCCTGTGCGCCGTTCAGCTCGGCCCGATTGTGATGGGCAAGCCGCTGGTCGAGCCGCCCAGCACCGGGGCCAAGAAGGGCGGAGGGGCCAAGCCCCAGGCCGGTAAGCCGGCTCATCCGCCCCCTCCGCCCAAGGCCAAGGCCCGTCCGAAGGCAGCATCGGGCACACGGCAGCGGGCCGGGCCGGTCGCAAGCACTCCGCCGCCGGAGCTCCCGCCGCTTAAGGTGGACTCGCTGGACGAGGCCCTGCTGGCCCCGCTCCGGTTTGTGCTCAATTGGAAGGAGCTCCGGGACCCGTTTGGCCCGGCGGATTTCGAGACGGTGGTGCCGACCGAGATGCAGGCCGCGGCCAAGCTGCGGCTTCAGGGTGTGCTGCGCTCCGATCAGGCGCGGTTGGCCATTCTTGGGAATCGTGTGTATCGGGAAGGCCAGGAGGTGTTACAGGGCGTTCGCCTGGTCACCATCGAAGACACCGCGGTGGTCTTGTCCGACGGGGTTCGCGAGGTTCGGTTGTCGCTCGGTTCGGGGCTGAGATTGGAGAAACCCTGACGTGAGAATAACCGCAGGCATCGGGCTGGTGTTGCTGGCGGCGTCGTCGCTTTGGGCGGCGGACGCCCCCAGGGATACCGCGCCGGCGGCCTCGGAGATGCCTCGGATTTCGATGACCTTCGAGTCGGCCGGGCTGCGAGCCGTGGTCTCCGCTCTGGCCGAGGCCCACAACCTCAACATCGTCGGGGGCGACAAACTCTCCGGCACGGTCACGGTGCGCTTCAACGAAACCCCGGTTCTGGAAGCCCTGGCCGTCATCCTGCGCAACGGCGGGTTCGAGCTCGTGCAGCGGGAGAACAGCATCTTCGAGATCATGACCCGCGAAGAGGCCCTGAAGGCTCGGGAAGGGGAGGCGATCCGCATCTGGATTTGTGAGCTGAGCAATGCCGACGTGAACCAGGTCGCCAAAATCCTGGTGCCCAACGCCTTGCCCGACGCCAAGCAGGTGGCCGTCGATGTGGCTTCCAACAAGCTGATCATCAGCGCCACAGAGGCCCAGTGGAAGAAGGTTGAGCAGGTGGTCCAGGCCGTGGATATTCCCGTGCCGCAGGTCGCCATTCAGGCGCGCATCGTGGAAATCTTCACCGACCGGGCCGAAAGCCTCGGCACCTCGTTCACCGGACGTTTTACCACCGACAAAGCCGGCAAAGACGGAGCCGGGTCGTATGTCATTGACCTGTTGCAGGACACGGTGGCCACCGAGACCCTGAACTTCGATTTCAGCAGCCAGCGGATTGATGCGGTGCTCAAGCTGCTGGCCCGTGAGAAGGCCGCCGAGGTGCTCTCCGCACCGCAAGTCACCACCAGCCACGGGCGCCAGGCCGAGATCAAGGTCGTCAACCAGGTGCCCGTGATTACCCGCACGGTGCAGTTGGTCGATAACGTCTCGGTCACTGCCGAGACAATTACCTTCAAGGAAACCGGGCTGACCCTCACGGTGACGCCGCGTGTGCTGAGCGACAACCGTGTTGAGATGCTTATCGAACCGTCGGTGTTGGTGCTGACCGGGTTCACCGAGACCGACCCGCCCGCCCCGATCATCGATACGCGCTCGGCCAAGACCCAGGTGGTCATCAAGGACGGCCAGTGGCTGGTGACCGGCGGGCTGATCCGCTACAACGAGCAGACCGTGGACCGCGGCATCCCGATTCTCAAAGACATTCCGCTGCTCGGATGGCTCTTCAAGACCCGCTCCAAAGTGCGCGAGAAGAGCAACCTGGTCATCTTCGTGTCGGCCACGGTGCTCAACCCGGAAAAGATCAATCGGGACACCCGGAGGGAACTCGCAGAGATCGAGGCTCACCGCGAGCGGGAGCGGTTGTCCGGCGGCCCGTTCCCGGCCCCCAAGAGCGAAAATTCTGCTCCCGAAGACAGCGGGGCGGATTCCCAGGAGAAGTAGTCGATGGCCCAGTTTGTCTATGAGGCCGTCACTGCCGACGGCGAGAAGAAGACCGGCCGCCTCACCGGGGCGAGCGCCGCCAAGGTGACGGAAAAGCTCACCGCCAAGGGTTTGAACCCGATCAGCGTCAAGGAGGCCTCCGATGCCGACCGCTCCGAGGCTTCGAGCGAATTCGGCGATCTGACCAAAGCCAAGATCAAGAACGAAGACCTGATGATCTTCACGCGGCAGCTGGCGACGATGGTGGACGCCGGCCTGCCGATTGACCACGCGGTCGAGACTCTGGCCGACCAGGCCCGGTCGGATATGTTTCGGGAAATCCTCTTCTCCATTCTGCGGGATATCCGTCGTGGGACGCGGATTTCGGCGGCCATCAGCTACTACCCGCGTATTTTCCCCGATATCTATGTGACCATGGTGCGCGCCGCCGAGGCCAGCGGCGAGCTGGCCCACATCCTCAACCAGCTGGCCGGCTACATGGAATCCGCCGAGCGCGTCCGCCAGAAGGTCAAGGCCGCGATGACCTACCCCGTGCTGGCCACCGGTATGATCGGTGTGGTCGCCAGTGTGCTGCTCCTGGTGGTGGTGCCCAAGTTCGCCACCATGTTCGAGATGGTCAAGGGGGACTTGCCGTTGCCCACGGTGATTGTGCTGGCTGTGAGCGACTTCGCCCTGAACAACGCCCTGGTGACGTTGTTGCTGATGGCCGCCTCCGTCACCACCCTGGTTATTGTGCTCAAGACCAAGAAGGGGCATTACTATTTCGACTTGTTCAAGCTCAAGGTGCCGATCTTCGGCGAGTTGTTCAGCAAGGTGGCGATTGCCAAGTTCTCCCGAACCTTCAGCACGCTGTTGTCGAGCGGCGTTCCCATTCTCGATGCTCTGGCCATCGTGGAGCGGGCCTCCGGCAACGACGTGGTGGCCGAGGGCGTCCACGAGTCCATCAACAGCGTGAGCAGCGGGTCCGGCCTGGCCGAGGTCTTCCAGACCAAAGAGGTCTTTCCTCCGATGTTGGTCAAGATGATCGCCGTGGGCGAGCAGACCGGCCAGTTGGACGTGTTGTTGAACAAGGTGGCGGATTTCTATGACGAACGCGTGACCGCCGCAGTCGAGGGCCTCACATCGATGATCGAGCCGCTGTTGATCGGCTTCCTCGGCGTCGTGGTCGGCGGCATCGTGGTGGCCATCTTCTTCCCGATGATCAAACTGACACAGTCTATTGGCGGAGGGGGCTGATGTACGACGACGACGAACTGGTCGGTTGGAACGCTCCGCTCCCGCCGTCGGCCGCTGAGGTCGAAGCGGTACCGGCAGAACCGCAGCCGGAGAACGCCGAGGCTCCGAACACCGCCTCGTCGCGGTGCCTGGCTCGCTTGCTGACGGATGCCGGTATTCTGGCCGAGGCCGACATTCTGCGGGTTGAGAAGCAGTTCCCCAACGAATATCTGGGCGACGTCCTGGTCCGCGAAAAGGTGCTGCTGCCCGATTACCTTTCCAGCCTCCTGATCCGCGAGCTGCGTATCCCCTGGTTTGACGCGGCGAATTACATGGTCTCCCCGGAGGTGGCCGCGCTGTTGCCCGAAGCGTTTTGCCGCCGGCACCGGGTGATGCCGGTCAGCGAGGTCAAGAACTTCCTGACCATCGTCTGCGTGAACCCGCTCGACGAACCGCTTTTTAACGATATCCAGGGCCGCACCGGCTTGAATGTGCGCCCGGTGTTGTCCACCTCGGAGCAGGTGGAGCAGTTGATTGACCTGGTCTTCGCCAAGCCGGAAGCAGAGGGCGAAGCAGACCAGGAGCCGGCCGCCGAGGAGGAAGGCGAGGCCGCTCCGATTCAGTCCATTGCGGACAAATTGGCCGCCGAGCTGGTCCAGCAGGCCGAAAGCGAAGACCGAAACGAAGCCGGTAAGGACAACGATGGCAACTGACGGCAAAATCCCCAACGCTCAGGATGACGAGGCTCAGGCCGTGCAGGATACGGGCTGGCGCTCTGAGGGGGCCGGTCTGTCGCCTCAGAATCGAAAATCCGCACAGTCCGGGCGAAGCCGGCTTCGCCACGTCCTCTACGGCAGCTCGTACCTCGACGAAAACGAAGTCCGCGAACTTCTGGAGAGCCAGGAGAGGGAAGGCGGCTCGCTTTATGAGGTGCTCTCCCGCCAGAAGAACCTGACGCCCCAGGACGGCGCGGCGTTCTTCTGTGAGCTGTTCGAGCACCTGGTGTATATCGACGTCTCCGGCTACAAAGTCCCCACCCAGGTTCTCTCCCTGATTCCGCGCGACCTGGCCGAGAAATACCAGCTGCTGCCCCTGGCGCGGATGGAGTCCACGCTCACGGTCGCCATGTCCAACCCGCTCGACCTGGCGGTGATGGATGATATCAGCCGCCAGACGGATTCCGACGTACTCGCCGTGGTGGCGACCGCGGAGCAGATTCAGGCCGCCATCGAGAGCAATTACCAGCAGCTCGAAGCCGAAGAGAAGGCCAAGATTCGCCAGGTGGAGCACAAGGCCTCCGAACAAGAGATGCAGCAGGCCGTCGAGCAGGCCAAGAAACAGGCCGCCCGGGCAGGCTCCAGCGGCAAGGACGCCGAAGAGGAGTCCGTGGTGCGTCTGGTGGAGCTGATGCTGAACAACGCGGTGCATCGTGACGCCAGCGATATCCACCTGGAACCCTACGAGACCAGCTTCCGACTTCGCTACCGCCAGGACGGGCAGTTGCGGCAGGTGTTGGAGGGGGAGCACGAGGTGTACGCCCCGGTCGTTTCCCGCCTCAAGATTATGTCCAACCTGGACATCGCCGAACACCGCATCCCGCAGGACGGCCGGATGAAGATGATGTTTGAAGGCCGCGACATCGATTTCCGCGTGTCCATCCTGCCGACGCAGTTCGGCGAAAAGGTGGTGATGCGTATCCTGGACAAGGGCGGGCTGAAGCTCGACTTTACCGACATGGGCTTCGAGCCGGAAGCGCGCGATCTGATGCTCGATGCCATCCAGCAGCCCAACGGCATCTGCCTGGTCACCGGCCCCACCGGGTCGGGTAAGAGCACCACGCTGTATTCGGCGCTGAACCACCTGAACAACGACGACACCAACATCATCACGCTGGAAGACCCGGTCGAGTACAACATCTTCGGGATCAACCAGGTGCAGTGCAACGCGAAGGTGGGCCTCACCTTTTCCAGCGGGCTGCGGTCCATTCTGCGTCAGGACCCGGACGTGATTATGGTCGGCGAAATCCGCGATCTGGAGACGGCGGACATTGCCATCAAGTCGGCCCTCACCGGTCACCTGGTGCTCAGCACGCTGCACACCAACGACGCCCCCGGAGCGATCTCCCGACTCCTCGATATGGGCATCGAGCCTTTTATGTTGGCCGCCTCCATGAACTTGTGCGAGGCCCAGCGCCTGATCCGCCGCGTCTGCCCGCGCTGCAAGAAGCCGGTGAAAATTCCCCAGGGTTTTCTCGACCGGCATCAGGCCGACCTGCCGCCCGGCTCCGAAAAGGTGACTCACTCCTATACCGGAGAGGGTTGCAAACACTGCAACGGCACGGGCTACAAGGGGCGAACCTCGGTGGTCGAAATGATGCCGGTGACGCCCACCTTGAAGGAGATGATCGCCGACGGAGCGACCATCGCCCAGATTAAAAAGAAGGCCATCGAAGAGGGCATGATCACCTTGCTCCAGAACGGAATTCGCAAAGCTTTCGCCGGAATCACCACCATTGAAGAGGTGCTCCGGGTCAGTTCGATGTAGTGGCATCGCCGGTACTTGTGCGATAAAAAACAAAAAAACAAGGCTAATCCGGTGAAACAATGCACCGAAACTGACAGCAGGCCCGAATGGTGTAGGTTGGGCAAACGGCCTTGAAAAAATGCGAACGTCACCGTGGCGGTCGCTGTCCCAGAGGCGGTGAGAAAGGAGGTGATGACTCCAGGGGCTTATGAAAGAGAGGTCGGGCGTGTGCCCGGCCGAATTGTTGGACTGGTATCCTTTGATAAGGAGAAATAGGATGAGGAAGCATCGTAAAGGTTTTACGCTGGTTGAGTTGATGATTGTGTTGGCGATCATTGCGATCGTCGCCGCGTTCGCCATTCCGAACTTGATGAAGTCGCGAATGAGCGCCAACGAAGCCGCCGCCATCGGTACGCTCCGTGCCCTGACGTCGGCCCAGGCCACCTACATGAACCGCTACAACGTGTACGGCAGTCTGTCCGACCTGCATACCGAAGGTCTGATTGACGCGTCGGTCGCCGGTGGTCAGAAGTCCGGCTATTTCGTCGGCGAGATTGACACCGGCTCGGACTACGCCTATGTCTTCGGCACGCTGCCCGTCGATGAAGGCCGCAGCGGCGCCAAAGAGTTCCTCACCAATCAGACCGGTACCATCTTCGAGGCGAACCTCGACAGCGCGACGCTGAAGCCGGATGCCGGGACGGTCACCTGGACCATCGGCACCGATTGCGCGGAAGAGTTCACCGTCGCTCCGGAGACGAGTGACGACTGGACCCCGATCAACCAGTAACACGGGTTGACCGACGGTACGAAGTGTATGACAAGGAAACGGTTGAGGAGCCAACGGTGAAAAAGGGCAGCGAGCGAGATGACGCGGCTCTTGCTTCTTCGCCGGAGGTACCAGTCACCGGAGCCATCGCCTCACAACTCGAGGGTCGAAAGGCCCTCGAGTTGTCCAGTTGACAGTGCCACGTGAAATGCAGGAAGGAGCGGTCGTCAATGACGTGCTGGTCGCATCAGGGCCGACGCAGGGGAATGACCCTGATTGAGATCGCTCTGGCGGTGGGGATGCTCACCATCGTCATCGGGGCTTTGGCCCAGGTGCTGATTCATGTCGGCTCCGGGCAAGCCGAGGCCAGGAACCGCCAGCGCGCCCTGTGGATGGCGCATAACATCGCCGAAAACGTGATGCACCATTCGGGCGATTGGCACCAACAATGCAGCGACTATGATGCCACGCCCGGAGTGGACGTGGTTGTGCAGGATGGAGCCGGCCCGGGGTCCGGCTGGTCGAAAATCACTGTCCAAGTCCGAGTCCCTCCCGAAGACCCGACGGCCAACAAGGCCGTCACGTTGGTTTTTGGCCGGGCTCACTGACCGGGAAGCTGCGATGGACACAACGCGAGACAGCCGCTTGGACACCGCCGGGGCTTGCCCGGCCCTCCCGCGCTCTTCTAGAACTCTGGGCCGCCCGAATCGGGGGTTCACGGTCGTCGAGATGGTCATCTGCATGGGGCTTCTCGCCGTGATCGTCGGCATGTTCGTGGTCGCTCTGGACAGCTCTTCCGACACGCTGATGAGCGGGAGCAGCCAGGGCATGATCACCGGCCTGATGGCCTCGGCACTGCATGCCGTGACGGCCGATCTGGAAGAGACCAACCGGAATCTCATCCGGACCGAAGCCAGCGGTCTGGCTGACGGTCAAACGGCCGTGGCGATGCCCAGCGCCCGCGATAGCTCCGGCGTCTTTCAGGTCAGTGCCGCCGGGCGGCCGGTGTGGCAGACGCTGGTGGTGTATTGCCCCTATGCCCTGTCGAGCGGCGTGGTGCAATTGCGGCGTTACACCTACCCCGCTTCCGCGGGGCAGTTTCCGTTTGGCTTTCGCGCCGAGACCCCGATTACGGCGGATGCGATTTATCTGGAGGGCGTGGGCGGGGCGACGGTGGTTGTCGACCGGCGCCAGGGCAACACCGCGCTGCCTGCGGGCCAGGCTTATCAGGTGTACTCCCCGGGGCTGAAGCGCTTCGAGGTGACGTCGGGCACGCCCAGCTCCGTGCGGCTCGGCATCGAATGCACGACCCGGCGCGGGATTGTGCTCGCAGCAGAGGAAGTGGTCTATGTGGCTCAGCGCAACTGATCGGATAAATCGGCGTGGCGGGCGCGGGGCCGCTGCGCTGGTGACGGCCGTGCTGCTGATGATGCTGCTGTCGGTTTTTGCCACCATCGCCGTGGGCTTGTTCACGGCCACGGTTTCGCAAAGCCGTTCGGCAGAGGCGGCTATCCGGGCGACTTGTCTGGCGGAGTTGGCACGGGCCGACGCCACCGCCTACGTGACCCAGAACCTCGGCGGCCCCTGGCCCTATGCCAAGGCCCTCACCACCGTGACGGCTGCGGACCATTCGCCCGCCGGGCAATATGTGTACACGATTCAGGACCGTACGCTGCCGGATCAAAATCAGCGGCGGCTGGTGCAGATTGATGTCTATTGGCCCAGTCAGGCCGCATGCCAGGTGCAGCGGCGTCTGAACCTGTGGATGGAGCAAGACTCCGACTGGAGCGTCACCGCCCGGGCGCGGGGCTCCTATGCGGGCAGTTAGCTCCGGAGGCATGACGATGGTGGCGATGCTCGGACGACGCAAGAAGGTCCCGGAGGTGGTCGGGATTCACGTGGGGCGGAGTGCGCTCACCGTGGTGCGCACCGGCCTGGGGCCGGACCGTGTCGAGCTGCGACAATTGTTTCACGCTCCGCTGCCGCGCGCCTTCGCCGCCTGGCCGACGGAGACCGCCCGCTCGGTGTTGCAGGAAGCCCGCAAGGCGGTCAACCTCAAGGTGGACACCGTGCGCCTCACGCTCTGCGGCGACCTGGCCCCGGCGCATTTCTTCATGCTGCCGAGCAGCCCCGACCGGGGCGAGCTGGATAAAACCATCAAGCAGCAGCTGGCCGACAAATGGGGCCAACAGGCCGGCGAGCTGGTGTCCCGACACGTCACGCTCGAAACCCGAGGCGACCGCAGCCGGGTCTGCTGCATCAGCATTCCGCTGGAGCGGCTCCGCCTGATTCTCGCCTCGCTCGCCGAAATCGGCTGCCTGGTCGATTCGGTGGAGTCGGAGTGTGTCACCGTCTCCAACCTGGTGGGTGGCCGGTCGGACAACGGCAGCCCTATCGGCGTGCTGAACCTCTCCCCGGCCTGGGGAGAAATCCATGTGGTGCGAAGGGACCGTATCGCCCTGTCGCGCTCGATCTGCCGAGCCGACGACAAGGGCAATGGGTCGGGGGCGGAGGACGCCCTGGACTGGACCGCCCCGCCACCCGGCGGCGAGGCGTCCGTGGCTCACGGCGCGTTGGGGCATCTCTGCGTGGAAGCCAACAAGACGCTGGACTATTTTGAACTGGAGCTGATGGCTCCTGCCGTTCGGCGGGTGTTCTTAATCGGCGAAGCGGCCAACACCCCGCAACTGGCCGATACCCTGTCGGACCAGCTTGACCTCACCGTCGAGGCCTTCGAGAGCGGGGAGTCTCTTGAAGACCGCACCGGGGCGTATGCGCCCACCTTGCACAGCCTGGCCGTCGCGGCGGCGACCGGTGAGGGGAGGCCACTGTGAAAATCAACCTCCTCGCCCCGGAAATGCAGCCCAAGCGGCCCAGCCCCGTGCCCTACATGCCGCTGATTGGCCTGGCGATCATCGGCGCCATCTGGCTGATCACACAGTTCGCTGTTGCCGCGGGAGCCCGTTCGGTCGCGGCGGGGGATCGCAAGGAGTATGAGCGCATCATCCGCGAGTTGGTGCCCACCCGGGCCGCGCTGGCCGAGCTGGAAAAGGCGAAGCCCGAACACGAAGCCTTGTGCATGAAGGCCGCCGCGGTGGCCGCCCTGACCTCGAACGTATGCCCCTTCGCACCCATTCTGCACACCTGGGGCCGGCACCTGCCCGCCTCTCTGCGGATCACCGAGTTGACCCTGGACCGGGGCAAGGGCATCGCCAACTTGACCGGCTATGGGAGCGCGGACGACACCGAGCTGCAAGTGGCCGTTTTTGTCCGGCATCTGAACAGCAGCCAGGACCTGACCCCCTTCTTTGAAAAAGCCGTCTTGAACTACTGCCGCAGTGTGGAACGCGGCCCGCTTCCGGTGAAGGAATTCGGCGTGTCGCTGGTCTTCCGGGGGCGATTCAGAAAGCACCATTTGACGGCCCAGGACGCCGACGGGAAATGATCTATGGCCCGAAAAACGGTCTTACGACGTAAAGATATCCTGATTGCCGGCGGCGCGTCCGTTCTGGTGCTGGTCGCCGTGTTGCTCGTACAGATTCTGGTCATCGCCCCGGTGTTGTCCGATGCCGCCGAGCACCGGGCCAAGCTGACCGGGGCGGTTAAGGAACTGGAAAAAAATCACCGGAAGCGCCAGGGGCTGAAAGACTTGGAGGAAAAGAACCGCGTTCTTCGCGAGCAAATCGCCACGTTTGGCCGCCGGGTTCCGGACAAGGACAACGCCGTGATTCTTTTCGCCGAAATCTTGCAGATGGCCACACAACACTCGCTGAAGGTGCTCGGTACCGAGCCAATGGAGCCGACGCCCGTGGGCCAGGGCTTCATCCGGTATCCCTATGAAATCAATCTGCTTGGGGGATACACCGACCTCGGACGTTTTATTGCCGCGGTCGAAACCCACGCGAACTTTCACGAAATCGTCAAAATCAATCTGACCTCCGACGGGAACGGCCCGGTTCGGGCCAAAGTCACCCTCCATCTCTACACCAGTCTGAACGCTGCGGACCACCTCGCGGCATCAACGGCCCACGGCGACCGATGATTTTCGACGCCTCGCCGATATATCCCGCAAGCCCCGAATGACCCGCCGGGAGCGAACCGACCGGCTTTTCCTGCCCCAAGGCCCGAATTTGAGCCAAAACACGGTTCCGAGATTGACTTGGGCGTGAGAATGGATAGACTGGACAACTGGCCGAAGGATTTGAGGTATGAAATGACTGCTGGCTCCATCCAATTCTGGCTTTTGCCCCGGGCTCGGGAATCCATCCCACTCCCGGCCTGAACGTCCCGCGGCTCCTGAATTTCCCAGTTTTAATTACGGATATCTTATTGCATGAACGCTGAACGCCTGCGCAACGTCGCCATCATCGCCCACGTCGACCACGGCAAAACCACGCTCGTCGACCAACTGCTCCGGCAGAGCGGTCTGTTCCGTAAGGGAGAGCTGGTGGGCGAGTGCATCCTCGATTCGAACCCGCTCGAACGCGAGCGGGGGATTACCATTCTGGCCAAGAACTGCGCCATCGATTACACCGACCGGCGGGGTGAGAGCTATCACATCAACATCGTGGACACGCCGGGCCACGCGGACTTCAGCGGCGAGGTCGAGCGTGTGCTGCAAATGGCCGACGGCGTCCTGCTGCTGGTTGATGCCTTTGAGGGCGTGATGCCGCAGACCCGCTACGTCCTGGCCAAGGCCTTGGAGATGAAGCTGAAGCCGGTGGTGGTGGTGAACAAGATGGACCGGGCCGAGGCGCGGCCGCACGAGGTGCATAACCAGGTGCTCGACCTGCTGGCCGACCTGGGAGCCGACGACGACGCCCTCGATTTCCCCACCGTCTACGCCTCGGCGCGCGACGGCTGGGCGGTGGCCGAACGTGCGGACCACAGCGTGCCCGAACCGCCCGCACCCGGCCAGGGCGACGTCCACGACATCTTCGACGCCATCCTCCGCTACGTGCCCGCGCCGCAATCCGACCCCGCGGCACCGCTGCAGGCGCTGATCACCACTTTGGACTACAGCGACTATGTCGGCCGAATCGGCATCGGGCGCGTGTTTGCCGGTACGCTGCGGGTGGGCACCCCCATCGTCGCCATTGACCGGAGCGGCAAGTGTCGCCCCGAACGGGTCACGCAGATCTTCCGCTTCGACAAGCTGGGGCGCAAAGAGGTCTCCGAAATCGAGGCGGGCGACCTCTGCGCGGTCGTCGGGCTGAGCCAGGTGGACATCGGCGATACGCTGGCCGACCCGGCCCGACCGGTCGCCCTGTTCTCGGCCAAGGTCGACGAGCCGACCCTGCACATGAGCTTCCGCGTCAACGACGGGCCGTTCGCCGGGCGCGAAGGCAAGTACGTCACCAGCCGCCAGGTGCGCGAGCGTCTGGAGCGCGAGCTGCGCTCGAACGTCGCCTTGCGGGTCGAGTTCCGCGAGGATGAATGCGTGGTCTCCGGCCGCGGCCTGCTGCATCTGGGCATCCTGCTGGAGAACATGCGGCGCGAGGGTTACGAGGTGTGCGTCGGCAAGCCGGAGGTGATCTATCACGAGGAGGGCGGGCGACGGCTGGAGCCGATGGAGCTGCTTTCGCTCGACGTCCCCGCCGAGTTCGTCGGCGCCGCGATGCAGTTGGTCGGCGACCGCCGGGCCGAGATGCTCAAGATGGACCCGCGCGGCAACCGCACCTATCTGGAGTTCAGCATCCCGGCGCGCGGCCTGATCGGCCTGCGCAACCGGATGCTCACCTCGACGCAGGGCGAGGCGGTGATGCATCATCGCTTCCAGGAGTACGGCCCGTACCGGGGCGACATCCCCCATCGCAACCTGGGCGTGATGATCGCGATGGAGACCGGCCGCGTGACCGGCTATGCCCTCGAACAACTGGCCGACCGCGGCACGATGTTCGTCGTCCCCGGCGAGCAGGTTTATGAGGGCCAGATCGTGGGCGAGCATTGCAAAGACAGCGACATTCCGGTCAACGTCGCCCGCATGAAAAAGCTCACCAACATGCGCTCCTCAACCAAGGAAGCCACCGTCTCGCTCAAGTCCGCCCGCAGCCTCAGCCTGGAGGCGGCGCTGGAGTTCATCGACCAGGACGAGCTGGTGGAGCTGACCCCCGAATCCGTCCGCATGCGCAAGCGGATGCTGACCGAAAACGAGCGCAAGCGCGTACAACGCTCCGGCAGTTAGACCGACGCCGTATTATCCCGCAGAGTCATTCAATGCTCCCGTGTGGACGAGCAGGAGGTTGACGACTTCAGGCAGGCCGCGTAGGATGATGCGGCGAGAGTCGCCACACACGGCTCTCAACTGTCTTTGGTCCCTGTGGTGAGATGAGAGCGATGTCTTCTGGGCAAACCGCGCCGAACGCCGTCCAACCCTTGCGGACAAGGGCACTCTATGCTCCTTCGCATTTCGGCAATACGTATGAGGCCACGCTGCCGGGGGAGATGATGTCCTTGATGGCCGAGGCCAGGTTCTGGGGGTTCAACCGCTTCTTCGATTGGTTCGACACCATTGACCTTTACAACGTCTACGAGAAAGGCCACACCCTTTTCAACATGCCTGAAGCGATGTGGGCGCGGAAGTTTGCGAACTTCGAGTGCGCGGCGCGAGAGGGGCTGTCTCTCGGCTTGTTGATGACGCCCAATCACGTCTTCGCTGACCAGCTCGCACCGCAGACCGAGGCCGTGAAGGAACATCACATGTTCGGGCAACTGGTCTGCCCGTCCAAGCCGGGCGTCACCGAGATGATTCTGGAGAACTACCGCCGACTCTTTTCGGACTTTGCCAATCGCGGGTTGCGGTTGGAAAGCCTGTGCGGCGCGGCTTATGACTACGGCGGCTGTGCCTGCGACGCATGCCGCCCGTGGATTGTGACGTTCGGGAAGCTCTTCAAGCAGATCGCGGAGGTGGGACGGGGCATCTTCGGCCCGATAGACGTTGAGTTGTGCGGATGGTGGTGGTCGGATGATGACCACCGGGCCTTCTCCGAATGGGCCGATGCCCAAGCTGCGAGCCAGTTTCGGGCGATGTGCTATCATTTGCCCTACGGGGTGACCGACTACGCTGCCCGTCCCATTCCGAGCGGTTGCTCGGAGAAAGCCTTTGTCCACATCGCCTACGGGGAAGAGAGCAACCGCGATTCGTACTGTCATTTCGGGGCCAACCTTGCTCCGAGGCGCCTCGAAAAGACGATTCGCTATCTGATGTCGCGCGGGGCCGAGGGGTTCCTGGCCTATTCCGAGGGCGATCACGACGATGTAAACAAGGCTTTGGTGGCCGGGCTGGGTTCCGGACAGTACGCCACGGCGGAGGCGGTGCTGCGAGCGTATGCGGCACGCTATTTCGGCACGAACCCCGCCGGTTGGAGCGAGCTGCTTCACGCGATGGGCCACTTTGATACGGTGGACACGGCCGCTTGCCGTCCGCTCTTTGATGCGTTGGCCAAGGGAGCGCGGGAGTCGTGGCGACTGAGGCAGATCGAGGGGCGTCTCAAGCTGGCCGAAGCCCATCAAGGGGTCACTGCCCGCACGGTCTGGGATGCCGAGCGCAGGGCGTTGGCCGGGGAGTTCCTGTCCGTCAAGGAAGACCTCTATCGCAACGTCTGGCGCCTGGGGCTGCAACGGCACTCGTTTCGCTTCGAGAACAACCTGCCGCCGTGGTATGCCGAGTTTGCCGAACTCGAACGCCTGCAGAAGATCGAGTCGCACGTTGACCAACACCCCGAAGCCTGACGCTTCCCACGTATTGTGTTTTGGGTTATCGCGACGGATGAACGCTCAAAGCGATATCCGTCGAGGACAAGGTTGACGCCGCCAGGGAGGCCACGTAGGATGATGGGACGAAAGTCGCAGCCCAGGAGTTTCAACAACGTATGGGACCGTGCCTGAAAGCGCGATGACAGCAGGAACGCCGAAAATGAGCGGTCTGAAAATTGGGGTGTGCGGCTGTGGTAAGTTCGCGGCGTGCTTCATCCCGCGGTTCAAGGCTCATCCCCTGGTGGGCGAGGTGGCCCTTGCGGACGTGGGGCAGGTTCGGCATCGACCGCGCGCTCTTGAATCCTGACGCGATGTGATTCATTACGGAGAAGGTTGATATGGACGAAGCATCAAAATCACGGCTCCGAAGTCTGGCCCAGATTTATGCGGACTATGCCCACAACGATGTGATGACCGAGCGCCGGGAGAAGTGGCGACTCCACAACGGGATGGAGCAGAAGACGTTTCCGTTTCATATCGAAGACAACGGCACCTACCACCGCGACCTGCTGCCCGAACTGCAATGCGATGCCCCGGAAGCTCGCCGTTTCGAATCCCGCCTGCTCGGTGCCATTCTGTCTTACGAACATATCAATGACGACCGGATCATCCCTGACCGCTATGTGGTCGATCCCGTCACTGAGCTGACGCGGTACTGCGATGAGCTGGAGTTCCGACATGTGAATGACGAGAGCGGCGGCTCGCTGGGATATGAGAGCAACAAGCCGGTTCAGGATATCGACCGAGATTTCGGCAAGCTCAAGAAGCGCGTCCCCACGCTGAACCGGGAGCTGACGGAACTCCGCGCAGAACTGGCGACGGAGGCCTTTCAGGGGCTTCTGCCGGTGGTGGTCGGCCGGTGCGACTCGTTCTACTCGAATGGCATCACCAACAAGGCCGTCCATCTGATGGGCATGCAGGAGCTTTATCTTCAGATGGCCGCGAATCCCGACGCCGTCCATCGGCTGCTGACATTTCTTGCCGAGGATAATCTGGCGCTTGGGAAATGGGAGGAGGAGCAGGGGATTCTGACCCTCAACAATGATGGGAATCAGGGCTACTGTTCCGGTAGCTCGCAATTCACCGACGAGATTCCCGGACGCGAGATCCCGCCGGGTGAACCCGTCCGCTCCACAGACCGCTACGGATATCTGGAGGCGCAGGAGGCTGCGGGCCTCTCGCCGGCGATGTTCGCCGAATTTTTGATGCCCCATTTCCGCAAATTCGCCGAGAAGTTCCGGCTGTTCAAGTTCGGATGTTGCGAGCCGGTACACGGCCTGATGCCCCATCTCTGTGAGCTGCACGGACTCCGCAAAGTCAGCGTTACCCCCTGGTGCGACTTGGAGAAGCTCGCCAGTCAGGGCCGCACCGAAATCATCTGGTCGCGGAAGCCCGTGCCGCTCAAGCTCTGCGGCCCGACCTTCGATCCCGATGAGTTCCGGGAGCATCTCCAGGAGACCCTTGATATCGGCGCCGGGCATTTTATTGAGTTCGTGTTCCGAGACACCACCCGCTTGACCGGGGCGATGGAGTCCCGGCTCGACCAGGCCTGCCGGATCGTGCGGGAGATCACCGGCCATCCCGAGGGTTCCCGCTCTGCCGGTGGATAAAATCGGCTTGGATGTTGCGATAAAGCCACATGGCGTCGCATAAATAAGACTCTCCTTAACCTATTACATATCAATGGCATAGGTCTGATTAAGGCTCGCATGTTGCCGAAATTAGACTTGGCATTGGTTTTCCGTCCAGATGCAATCTCAATAATATTCTCCGTAAGATGTTCTTTAGCAATGAGTTAAAAATAATTTGGATTATTCCGGCCAGTTTGGCACGGGATTTGCTTATTCTATGGGTGTCGGGCAAGGGTTGTGGCCCTTGTGATTTGTCCGAGGCATCCGAGAGAGCACCAGCCTATGATGTGGTTCTTCCTGATTCTCAACATTATCATTCTTGGATTGGCGGCGGTGTTGGGGTGGCGGTCCGGTCGTTTCGGGCGACGTGGTTTTTATGCAACGCTGCTTGCCGGGGCGGCGCTGCTGCTGGTTCGCTCTTTTCTCCACCTGCGCCCGGAATTGGAACAGCACCTTCTGGCTCTGTCGCCGGATTATATCTATTTCGCGGGCTGGGGCGGGCCGATCTCGATATTGATGGTGTTTGCCCTGGCGGTTCGGCTGCCGCGCTGGCGGATGCGGCGGCTCGCGGCCACCTTGTTGCTCTTGATGATGCCCGTGTTCATGTGGAGCAACCTGATGGTCTACACCATTCCCGACTACAACATGCCGGCACGTTTTGACGAGGACGGGGTGTGCCGCCAGACCACGGACTATTCCTGCGGCCCGGCGGCGGCGCTGACCATGCTGAAGCCGCTGGGACGGGAATTGAGCGAGGGAAAGATGGCCCGCCTCAGCCTGCTGCGTCCCAATCAGGGTGTGACTTTGCTGGAACTCTCTCGCGGGATCAACCTCGCTCTGGGCAACGGCCAGTACCGGGCGACGATTGAACGGCGTCGCCTTGAAGAGCTGGCTTCTGAGAGGATGCCCTTCCTCGCAGAAATCCGCCGGGCGGGCACGGCCGAACATTGCGTCGCGGTGCTCGCGGTCGCGGACGATGTCCTGATCCTCGGCGACCCGGCTTACGGCAAGCGCCTCATCAGCCGCCGGGAATTCGAGAGCCAATGGTCCGGCCTGATTATCGCGGTGCGAACGACC
>CAZBCO010000184.1:0-10378 GCA_964490295.1 uncultured Planctomycetota bacterium | reverse complement strand
GGTACATGGACCCCGGAGAAGAGTGAATCATCATCGGTTGTATGCGTGCTGTCACAAGGGATCGGTTCGGACTATTCTTGGAGAGCCGGTCGGCACACTGGCGGGGCAGGGATTGGCGGTCGGGGTTATGACGCCGCGAGCTGTCGGCTGAAGTCATCCCGGGCCTTCATCATGGCTTCGACATTGCGGACCGGCGTTCCGGGGAGGATGGTGTTGCTGCACCCGTGGAAATAGCCGCGGCCGCCGGAGGCCTCCAGGGCTTCCCAGGCGTGGCGATAGGCGTCGTCGGCGGTGCCTCGGCACAGCAAGTCGCCGCTGAGATTAGCCCAGAGGACGAGGTCGGGGTAGCTAGCTCGAAGGCTCGCCACGGTCATGGTCGCATCGTAATCGACCTCGCCAAACCCCGGGATGCCCGCCTCGTTGAAGAGAGCGTCTGTGACCTTCCACAGGTTCCCGTCGCTGCGCCAGGCGTAGTGCAGCCCCAGCTCCCGGCAGGTCTCGGCGATCTTCTTCTCACGCGGCAACATGAACCGCCGGAACATCTCCGGCGAATAAAGCGGGCCATTCTTGTCCGCCATGTCGCCCCCTCCGAGCGCCACCCGGACGCCGTGGTCGGCCAGGGCTTTCAACTGGGCGAGGCCGATGGCCAGGTCGCAATCGAGGATGTCTTCAAGCGCCTCCGGCTGCATGATCGCCGCCATGAGTCGCGCCTCGTCGGTTCCGAGGTTCAGAGTGGCCGCTCCGGCGACGACCATCATGGACTGCCCGAGCCGCTGCTGGAGCCGCTGCTCGGCGACGCCGATCGTTTCTCGCGCCTGCTGGATCCGGCTCTCGACCGTTTCCTGCGCTTTTCGAGCGAGGCGCGGCCAGTCCTCCAGATCGGGCGAAGCCGGCTTGGTGCTGCTGAGGAAATTGCGCACCTCAGCGTCCCAATGCCAGATTTGATGCTCCCCGTCGGGGTCGCCGCAAAGAAAGGTTGTCTCGTCCAATCGGGCAGAAGGCCGTATGTTCTTACGCCACGGAAAGCGGATGATGTCCTGATCCAAAGCCTTGCAGAGAGCGATCGCATCTTCGGTGACTTGCTGGTCGAACTCCTGCCACGCGGCTGGGCCGTTGGACCAGGCAATGGCCTCGGCGTACCAGAGTTCAGGGCCGCCGGTGTGGGCGGTACGCCCCAGAATCACGGAGGCCACGTCGCTGGCGATCGTGGGCGTATAGGCCGGGACTCGGTCCGGCGTTCCGCCCTGGATAACAGTCAGACAGCGTTCATATCCGGTCATATGCATTCAACCAGCCTTACGGCAAGAGGTATCAGCCGACGATGCGGATGATTTTGTAGGGTTCGCCCATCGCCGCGAGGATGGCGGGGATGATGGCCCAGAGGATGGCGGCGAACAACTCGCCGATGATCAGGCCGAGGAACATGCTCTGCGCCCGGCGGTAAGCCCGTGCCCCGCCGTATTTGACGATCAGGACTTTGAGCAGCCACCCCACCAGGATGCTGGGCCAGATGGTGTTGCCGTAGTAGGTGTACACCACCATAATCCCCATCGGATGGAGCGGCCAGGCGGGCGAGCGGAGGCAGAGCCAGTAGAGCAACGCCCCGAGCGCGACGCCGAAGGTGAGGTGGGCGGGCCGGTTGTAACCCGGCTGGCTGATCTGGCCGCGGCCGAACTCGGCCAACATCCGGTGAGCATCGCTCAACTGGTTGATCCCGCTGGCATTGATCGGCCGGGTGGTGCCGTCCAGCGTCATGCCGTGCCGATAGGAGTGGCGCACATGCACCGCTCCGGAGATAACCACGCCGAGGATCATCACGCCCAGGAAGAGGAACGACATGCGGACCTGGCCGCGCCCCTCCTTCCCTTCATCCAGGGAGAGGGCATGGCTGGCGACCACCGTGGGGCTGGAGCGCGAGCAGAAGATGAACAACGTGCCGAAGACACTGGAGATGAAGATGACCATCCGGCTGAGCCAATCGAAGGGCATCACGCTGAGCAAGGCGATGGGGGTGGCGGGATAGAGGTACATGCGGTAGAAGGGCATGCCCGTCTCGGCGACGAACCGGCCCAGCACCAAGGCGTTGAGGAACACAAACAGCACCAGGCCGGCGGCCCAAATCGGCCCCAGGCCGACCCACAGGAGCCATCCGTACATCCCCGCGCAGCCGACCAGGAACATCCAGCCCCCGGTCCGGCTGGTGCGTTCGATATCGTTGCCGGGGCGTCGGAACAGGCTGCGGGCCACCACCAGCCAGTGGGCACGGCCCATCCACAGCACAAACGCCGCGATGCTCACCATCGCCCCGATCCGGTGCTCGGTCATTATCTCCTTGGAGAACGGCGGGAAATAGGAGGTCCCGATCATCTGGTAGAAGCCGTAGACCACGACGAAGAACCAGATGGAGAAGGAGATGCGCGTCTGCATAAAGAACGCGACGCCGACGAAGGTGAAGAAGATGCGGTTGCTTTTCAGGATGCCGGGCAGGCTGCGCCAGGGTTCTTCGCTGAACGCCCCGCCGAGGTTCCAGCTGAGCGGGATGGCGGGGACCGAGGCGGGGAAGTATTGTTTGGCGGCCAGCAAGGAATGCAACAGCAACACCCCGGCGGCCGCCCACCAGAAGCCCGGACTGCGGAACAACGGGGCGAAGGCATGGCCCTCCTCCGGCTCCTCAATCAGGGATTTCTGAATGGTCAACAGGGGGAAGTTAAGCCGCTCGTTACGCCGCCATTGGTGCAGCACAATCAGGGCCAGGCCGATCATCAGCAGCCAGCCGGAGACCACCAGCGGCGTCCAGGAAAACAGCGGGCCAACCCAGGCTCGCCAGGGGATCGGCTTCTCCGGGTCCAGCTCGTGGTAGAAGGCGTCGGCCACCGGCGTCTCGCCGCGGAATTCCAGCTTGTCGGGGAACAGGCTGGAAGGCAGGTTCATCGCCCGGTAATCTTCCGCCCGGCGTTCATCGGTGCTCACGGTCCGCGGAGGGTCCACCAGCATGTAGGGCAACGAGCTCATCAAGCCCTGGCCGGGCACCACGCAGGCGACCAGCAGGATGCCCATGATCATCGCCAACTGCGGCCCGCGCAGCATCGCCTTGGGCCAGACCCGACGCAGCAGCGGGTTGACGCCCAACACGATCAGCAGGGTGAGGCACAGGGCGGAGACGGGCAGATAGTCGTTGGCCAACTGGGAGTTGCCGATGATCATGTCGTTATACGGCGTAATCACCCAGATCAGCAGCGAACCCAACAGCCCGATCAGGAGGGCCAGGGCGTTTCGCAACAGCGAGCGCGACTTCTCTGGAGATGGCGGGGCCGTATTCATGGCCGATAGATTACCCAACAATTCCCCATTCGTCAACCCGTGTTTCGGGCGTTTTTCAGAATGCCCTTGACGATGCCGGGCGGGGCGGCTAGGATTGGCCGTGCAAGACGGCCCCAGGATACGCCCATGTGCATGCATGCTGCATCTGCCGAATCGGTTCATCGCGAGGCGGCTCGCGTGGTGGAAGTCGTGGCCCTGCCCGGCCGCCACGGTCGCCTGCGGCTCCGCGCCCCGGCCATTGCCGCCGCCGTACGCCCCGGCCAATTTGTCCCCCCCCGCCCGCCCCTCGACAGCGCCCTGCTGCGCCGGCCGTTCGGGGTCTATCGCACCCTCGACGGCACGGACATCGACCTGCTCTTCAAAATCGTCGGGCGCGGCACCGCGGCCCTGGCGCAGGCGCAGCCGGGCGACGCCCTGGACCTGATCGGGCCGCTGGGCCACGGGTTCGACCTGATCGGGCCGCCGCCGGAGACGGCCATCCTGGTGGCCGGCGGCTTCGGCATCGCCCCGCTCTTCCCGCTGGCCGAGGCGATGCGCGGCCGCGTGGGCCGAACCTATGTCTTCGTCGGCACCGAGGAAGACCTCCCGCTGGCGACCTCGGACTCCAGCATGCACGCCAGCTTCGTGGACCACGAGGTGAACCTGGCTCTCCAGGATTTCGAGGCTATCGGCGCGGTGACCCGCTGCGCTTCCATCCGTCAGCGCCCCGGCTTCTTCCACGGGCTGGTGACCGACCTGCTCGAAGCGCTGCTGCATCACCCCGAACCGTTCGGCCAGGCCAAGCTCTACGCCTGTGGGCCGTGGGCGATGATGAAGAAGACCGCGGCCATCGCCGCCGAGCACGGCCTGCCCTGCGATGTGCTGCTCGAAGAGCGGATGGGCTGCGGCATCGGGGCCTGCATGTCCTGCGCGGTGCGCATGAAAAGCCCCGACGGCGAGCCGACGTATCTCCGGGCCTGCGTGGAGGGGCCGGTGTTCGATGCCGCGACCATCGATTGGGATGCCCGATGATGCCCGACCTGAGCACCAACCTTGCCGGCGTGAAGCTGGCCAACCCGCTGATTGTGCCCTCCGGCACCTTCGGGTTCGGCGAGGATTTCATCCGCTTCGACGATTTCGACAACGCCGACGTGGGGGCCATTCAGCTCAAGGGCACGACCCTGAAGCCCCGGGCGGGCAACCCGCCGCCGCGTATCACCGAGACCTCGGCCGGCGTGCTCAACTCCATCGGGCTGCAGAACCCCGGCGTCGAGGTGGTGGTCGGCGAGATTCTGCCCCGCCTGGCCGGCTCCGGCCTGACCACGCCGCTGATCGCCAACATCGCCGGAGAGACCGTCGAGGAGTACGCCGAGGTCGCCCGCTGCTTCAGCACGGCCGCCAACCTGGCCGCCATCGAGGTCAACATCTCCTGCCCCAACGTGCGTCACGGCGGCCTGGCGTTCGGGGCCGAGCCGGAGGCCGCCCACGAGGTGATCGCGGCCGTCCGCGCCGCGACCCGGCTGCCGGTCATCGCCAAGCTGACGCCGAACACCGCCCGGATCACGCCGGTGGCCAGGGCCTGTATCGAGGCGGGGGCCGACGCCCTCTCGCTGATCAACACCGTGGTGGGGATGGTCATCGACCTGAAGAGCCGCCGCCCGCTGCTCGGCAACCAAATCGGCGGCCTGTCCGGCCCGGCGATCAAGCCCATCGCCGTCGCCAAGATTTTCGAGGTCTACGAGGCGGTGGGCCATTACGTGCCGATTATCGGCATGGGTGGGGTGGCCACCGGCGACGATGCCTACGAGCTGCTCCTGGCCGGAGCCTGTGCGGTGGGCGTCGGCACCGCTCTGTTCTACAACCATCGCGCCCCGCGCGAGATTCTCGCGGGCCTCACCCGCCATATCGAAGCCGCCGGCTACCGGCGGCTGTCGGACGTGGTCGGCCTGGCCCACAAACCCCGACAGGCACGGCAAGCTTATGAGACGGTGTAGCTGCCTCCTCCTCCTCGCGTTGCTGCTGTCGGCCGGGTGTGACCGCCCGGCTCCGGACGCCCCCCGGCAGGCGTCCCAGGCCACCGTCCACACCGAGACCCGCTATGTGTTCGGCCCGGTGGCCGCGTCGATTCAAGTCGTGGCCGCCGACGCGGAGCAGGCCGGCCCGGCCCTGGACGCGGCGTTCGCGGCCCTGACCCAGGCAAACAACCTGTTCAGCTCCCACCTGCCGACCAGCGAGATTTCGCGGCTCAACGCCGCCGAAGGCGAGCCGCGGCACCTCTCGGCCCAGACGCTGGCCCTGCTGGGGCGCGCGCTGGAGCTGGGCGAGCAGACCGGCGGGGCGTTCGACATCACCGCCGGGCCGCTGATCCGCTTGTGGAAGGCAGCCATCCGGAGCGGCAAGCTCCCCTCCGAAGCCGACCGCGAAGCCGCCCGAAAGCGGGTGGGCTATCACCAGGTCGCCTTGGACCGCGCCGCCTCGCGCGCCCGGCTGGTTCCGGGGATGAGCCTTGACCTCGGCGGCATCGCCAAGGGCTTCGCCGTCGATGCCGCGGTGGCCGCGCTCCGGGGCCGGCACCTGTCAGGCGGAATCGTCGATGCGGGCGGCGACGGCTACGCGATGGGCACCCGCCCCGACGGCGCCCCCTGGCGCATCGGCATCCAACACCCGCGCTCCGTTCCCGGCAACCGCCTGCCGGAGGTGCTGCTGCTGAGCGACCGGGCTTACGCCACCTCGGGCGACTACGAGCAATACACCGAGATCGACGGCGTGCGCTACCACCACGTCATCGACCCGCGCACCGGCGAACCGGCGCACACCGCGGTGAGCGTCACCGTGGTCGCGTCCGATTGCACCACCGCCGACGCGCTGGCCACGGCCCTGCTGGTGCTCGGCCCGGAGGACGGCATCGCCCTGGTCGAGACGTTGCGTGACGTGGAGTGTATGATCGTCCGCGAGGGTCAGGACGGTCTGGCGGTCGCCTTCTCGTCGGGCTTCCGGGCGCTCACCGCCGACGGGACCTCTCCCGCACCGCCCGCACCATCGCGCTGAGTGCCAGCACCGCGCAGAGGGTCAGCACAATCAGCGGCCCGGTGCTCAGCGTGCCCGAAGCAATGGACAGGAGCAGCCCGGCAGCCACACTACCCGCCGCGCTCACCACCGCGATCCAGGTCACCGGCCGGATGCGGTGCGACCACAGCCCGGCGATGCTGCCCGGAAGCACCAGCAGGGCGCTGCACAGAATCACGCCCAACAGCCGCATCGTCACCACGATGGTGACGGCGATGCACACCAGCAGCCCGTAGTAAATCGCCCCGGTCGGCACGCCGAAGGCCTGGGCCGACTCCTCGTCGCAGGCGAAGAACACCAGCTCCTTGAAGAAGGCCAGCACCAGCGCGACGATGACCGCCGCCTGGACACAGGCCGCCCACACCGCGGTGCCGGGGATGTGCAGGATGCTCCCGAACAGGATGCTGTGGAACGACGGCGTGTAGCCCATCCCCCGGCGCAGGTCGAGCAGCAGCATCCCCAGGGCCATGGCCGCGACCAGGCAGATGCCGATGGCGGAATCCTCGCTGACCCCGCGCCCCCGGCTGAACCGCCCGATCAGCAGCGCGGTGCCCACGCAGAAGACAGCGATCACGGCGTCCCGCAACAGCGGCATCTCGAAGACCGGCAGATAGACCTGCAAGAGCAAAGCCGCGCCTACCCCGCCGAAGGCCGCGTGGCTGATGCCCTGGCCGATGAACGCCATCCGCTTGGAGACCACGAAGACGCTCAGCACCGAGCAGGCCACCGCCATCGCCAGCCCGGCGATCAGGGCGTGGTGATAGAAAGCGTGGTCGAGAAAACGGGACCAGACCGAGACGGCCAGCATCATGAGGCATCGCCCCCCTGTTCGTGCTGATGGGGCAGGATGGGCACGCCCTCCAGGTTGTAGTGGAACAATTGGCTCAACACCTCCGGCGTGAGGCGCTCCGGCACGTTATGAAAGTGGAGCGTCCGCGCCAGGCAGGCGATCCGCTCGCTCCGCTGCAAGATCGCCCGCAGGTCGTGCGACACCATCAGCAGCGTCACGCCCAGCTCCGCTTTCACCGTTTCGAGCAGCTCGTAAAACCGCTCCTGGCCCGCCACGTCGATGGCGCTGAACGGCTCATCCAGCAGCAGCACCTGGGGCCGGGGCGCCAGCGCCCGGGCGACCAGCGCCCGCTGAAGCTGCCCGCCCGACACGTGGGCGATGGGGCGGCTTGCGATCTCCTCCAGCTCCATCATCTCCAGCACATGGTCGAGGTAGGCCAGGTCTGCGCGCGCGCGCCGCCGCAGCAATCCCGCCTTGCCCACCAGGCCCAGTTGTGCCAACTGCCGCACGGTAATCGGAAACGCGGTGTTCAACTGCGACCGCTGCGGCACCCAGGTGGCCACGCCCCGATGCCGGGCCTTGACCGGCGGCAGGCCGTCGAGCCTCACCGTGCCGGTGTATCCCTCCAGCAGGCCGAGCAGAATCTTGAGCAGCGTGGTTTTGCCCGCGCCGTTCGGCCCGACAATCGCCAGCGTCATCCCGCGAGCCACGTGCAGGTGAATGTCCTCCAGCGCCAGGGTGCCGTCGGGATAGCGGAAGGAGACGCCGTCGATGCAGACGATGCCCTCGGCGACGTGGTCGTGGCTGATGCGCTCGGCGGCTTGCGACTTGGATTCGATCATGATCACTCCGCCATCGCGTCCGCGAGGGCCTTGAGGTTGGAACGCATCATCGCCGGATAGCTGTCGTAGCCGGCCACGTCGGGGCTTCCCAGCGGGTCGAGCCGGCCCACCCTGACCCCGGACTGCTCCTCCAGCCATCGGAGCTTGTCGGCGGGGAACTGCGGCTCGGCAAAGATGACCCGCAACCGATGCTCTTTGACAAACGCGACCACCCGCTCAAGCGCCTCCGGGCCTCCCTCCTCGGCGTGGGAGGCCGCCAGCGTCTCCTGCGTCAGCCCGTAGCGCTCGGCCAGGTAGGTAAACGCCGGATGAAACACGACAAACGCCTTGATCTTCCAGCCCGCGACCGCCTCGCGGTATGCACCGTCCAAGGCGTCCAATTCCTTGATGAACGCCGCCGCCCGCCGCTCAAAGACCTCCTGATGTTTCGGGGCCAGCCGCGCCATCTCGGCGGTGAGCTTCGGCACAAACGCCTTCATCAGCACCGGGTCGAGCCAGACGTGCGGGTCGCCCGCCTCGTGGTGATGCCCGTGGGCGTGTGTGCATGGCTCGCCGTGGGCGTGATGGTGATGGGGCTGCTCGGCGGCCGCGGCCGTCGAGGCCATCTGCAGAAGCCGCATCTCCGGCCGCGCCGCGCGTGCCGCCTGGGGTGCCCAGAGGTCCATCCCGCGGCCCACCATCACCAGCAGGCGGCAGGAGGCCAGCTCCTCGACCGTGCGGGCTGGCGGCTCGAAGCCGTGCGGCGTCGCGCCCGGCGGCAGCAGGGTGACCACCCGAACCTGCTCCCCGCCGATTTGCCGCACCACGTCCGCCAGCGGGAACACACTCGCCGCCAGATGCAGCCGGTCGCCGTCCGTTTCCGGCACGCGGCCGCCGTCGCAGCCGGTCAACGCCATCGACAGCATCCACCCGGCCAGCACCGCCGCTCCTAAACGCTTCATAGGCAACACCCTCTTCTATGCCTCCCACGTAACTATCGCCCGCATTCTAGCACGCCCGGTGGATGCCGACAAGGCCGCCCCACGTCCCCCCAGCGGCTTACAGGTCGAGCGGTTTGCCCCGATATTTTTCAAGGTAGTCGGCATGCCGGGGCCGCCCGGTCTCGCGGAGCACCCGTGCATAGGCTTCGGCGTTGTCGCGCGTGTGGTACGGCCCGCCCTCGCGGATAACGTTCCACATCGGGTCGATATTGTAGTCCGAGGTCTGCATCATCTCATCGTGCCATTGTTCCAGCAGGCCCAGGCCCCGGTCGCGGACCTCCGGGCGGGCGTCGGCGAGGTTGTGCTGCAAGTGCGGATCGGCCTCGACATCAAACAGCATCACACGGGGGAACGCCTTGAGGCCGGTGTCGTAGGTGCGCATCAGCGACCAGCGGCCCCAGCGCACCATCCGCTGGCACGACCAGCAGCATTGGCTGGTCACGAGGTAGTCGCGTCCGCCGTCCTCGCCGTTCCGGAGTGCCGGGGCGAAGCTCCGTCCGTCCCAACGCTCGGGCACTTGCATTCCCCACAGCTCCAGCAGGGTCGCGGCCACGTCGCTCTGGTAGTGCAGCCCGTCGTCAACCGCCGGGGCGAGGCCGGGCACTTTGAGGACTGCCGGCACGCGCGAGGTGATGATGTCGGCGGTATGATGGTCGCCGTAAATGTTCAGCTCGCCCTGGTTTTCGCCGTGATCGGAGCTGACCAGAATCGCCGTGTCCTCATAGATGCCCAGGGCTTTGAGCTTGGCGATGACCTTGCCGACCCAATGGTCGGCGTAGTGGATGCCGACGTCGTAGCCGTCGATCCATCGCCGGAAGTCCGCGAGGTTGCGGATGTCTTCGGGAAGCCGCGGGAACTGCTGCGGGTTGTTTTTGCCGTAGCCGCCGGTCTCCGTGGCGCTGTGGGGGCCGTAGCTTTGCCGTTGCTCGGCGATGATCTCCTCGGTCAGCCAGGCCGGGGGCGGGTCGTTTTCGAAGGGGTTGCCGTAGTCCGTCGGCGTGCGGTAAGGCGTATGAGGGTCCCAGCAGTTGATATGCAGGAACCAATCGTCGCCCGCGCCCTTCTGCTCCAGCCAGTCCATCGCGGCGGGGAACACCTCGTCGGCGCGTTCCATGCCGCCCTTGCCGGTGTTGTAGAACTCGCGGAACCCGGAGCAGAACCACCAGGCGCTGTGGCGCGCGGCGAACGGGCTGAACGACACGGTGTACTTGCCCGCCTTCTCCATCACCTTCGGCCAGGCGTCGTAGGCGGGGGACGTCCTGAAGCCCCGGTCGCGCCCCTCGCGCATCGGGTCGGCATCAGTGCCGCCGTGGTTGACGATGCCGGTGTGGATGCCGTGCCGCCCGGTCCACATCCCGCCCCGCGAGGGCAGGCAGGGGGCGTCGGAGTTGAAGCAGTGG